>CAXGTL010000047.1:0-1723 GCA_964012725.1 Candidatus Woesearchaeota archaeon | reverse complement strand
ATGCTAGGACAAAACTTTTTAGGAATACAATTTTTAGGAATAATTTTTGGATTGTTTATGATATATTTAACAATGCTTTATTTTAGAAGAAGAGATTTGAATTCAGGAGATGTTTTAGTATGGGTTCCAATTTGGGTTTTGTTTTTGATTGGAGTTATATTTCCAAGGACATTGGATATTGTTATGCAAACATTTAATGTGATAAGTGCTATTCAGTTGTTTTCAATATTAGGTTTTATGTTTTTTGCAATCATTATATTTTATTTGTATAGGTCTGTAAGAGTTAATTCGAAAAGAGTTGAGAAGTTGGTAAGAGTTTTGGCTTTGAGAAGTGGTAAGGAGAAAAAGAAATAAAAAGAGGGGAATATAAAATGAAAAGAATATTGGTTACTGGAGGAGCAGGCTTTTTAGGGAGCCATCTTTGTAGATATTTGCTTAACAAAGGACATGAAGTTATTTGTGTAGATAATCTATTTACTGGTCAAAATAAAAACATTTATGATATGTTAGACAATAAACATTTTGAATTCATCAGACACGATATTGTGTTCCCATTATTTGTTGAAGTTGATCAAATATATAATCTTGCTTGTCCTGCTGCACCTGTACATTATCAATATAATAAAATTAAAACTATTAAAACAAGTACAGTTGGTATGATAAACATGCTTGGGTTAGCAAAGCGGTGCAATGCAAGGATATTGCAAGCATCTACTTCTGAAGTTTATGGAGATCCTTTAGAACATCCACAAACAGAATCATACTGGGGTAATGTTAATACTTTAGGTCCTAGGTCATGTTATGATGAAGGGAAAAGAGTTGCAGAAGCTTTAATGATGGCTTATCATTGGCAAAATAAAGTTGATGTGAGGATCATAAGAATATTTAACACATATGGACCAAACATGACTATAGGTGATGGAAGGGTTGTAACTAATTTTATAATTCAAGCATTACAAAATAAACCAATACCTGTTTTTGGTGATGGTTCACAAACAAGATCTTTTTGTTATGTTTCAGATTTAATTGAAGGAATGTATAGAATGATGAATACAGATGATTTTATTGGACCTGTTAATCTAGGTAATCCTAATGAAATGACAATTATTGATGCTGCAAAAAAAATTAAACAAGCAGTAAACTCAAGTTCTGAAATTGCATTTCAGCCATTGCCAAAAGATGATCCTGTAAAAAGAAAGCCAGATATTAGTTTAGCAAGAGCAAAACTTGGTTGGGAACCAAAAGTTAGTTTTGATGAAGGTTTACAAAAAACAATTGAGTATTTTAAAAATGAGTTAAAGGATGATACAATAAAAGAAGATGAAACAAAAGACATGGGTGACAATTGATTTAGAATATGACTTTGAAACAGATCAAACTAGAAGTGTGCATGAAGTTGTTCCTAGATTATTGGATTTGTTTGATAAACTAGATATTAGAGCTACATTCTTTGTTCTTGGTGAAATTGCTGAGAAATATCCTAAACTTATTAAGAAGATTGGTAAGAAACATGACATTGGAAGTCATGGATATACTCATACTAGGCTTGATAAACTTAGTGATGATGAACTTTGGTTTCAGGTTTCAAAAAGTAAGAAAGTTATTGAAAAATTAGGTGTGAAATGTAAAGGGTTTCGTGCTCCTTATTTTATTACACATCCAAAGTTGTTTTATATGTTGGAAAAAGCTGGATATGAATATGATTCATCATTACAATGTTCAT
>CAXGTL010000046.1:0-1757 GCA_964012725.1 Candidatus Woesearchaeota archaeon | reverse complement strand
AGACAAAGAAACAAAACAAAAACTATCACCTCATGAATGGAGAAAAGATCAAAGAGAAAAATATCTTAAATATGCACTATTAGCAGGATTTTTATATTACATTATAGACGACATGAACGATGATTCATCACCAGCACAAATACAATCAGTACAAGTACAAGCAGAGCAAGCACAAGCAAAAGCTGAACAAATCAAAACAGAGCTTGACCTAGATGCAGAACACTATAGAGTTCCAAGGTCTCAGTTCAAAAATATAAAAAAAGAATTTCCACAAACAAAAGCATTAAAAATAAAAACAGCAAACTTTAAAAAAGAAACAATGGAACTCAACATATTACATTTAATAAACCAAGATCCATTTACAAAAACAATAAAACTAAATGACAATAAATTTAAAGATCTTGCACAGAAAAAGATATTTGTTGTTGATGAAAAGAAATGAAATTTATAATTGAACACATGGAACTCGAAGTCTATGATTGGTGTTTATTAGAATATAAACATATGAGCAAGATAGTTGGCAAATCTAATTTAATTTTCACAAATGTCAAAAAGCAGCAAAGTAAACTAAAAAACTTAGGCAAAGTTCACAAAGAATCAATAAAAGAACTTCTAAACATTTATCCAAAACAAGAAATTTGTTTATTAGATATGGATGCAAAAACAACATTAACAACAAAAGACAAAACTAATTTTAAATATTTCTTATTTGGTGGAATCTTGGGTGACAATCCTAGAAAACATAGAACACAAACTTTAAAGTCAAAAATAAAAACTAAAACACGAAACCTTACCAAAAGGCAAATGTCAACAGATACAGCAGTTTATGTTACACATAAGATCTTAAAAGGAAAAAAATTAGAACAATTAAAATTTACAGACGAACTGGAAATAGTATTAGACGAAAACAAAGGTGCAACAGAATCTGTTATACTTCCATTTAGATATGTAGTAGAAAAAAACAAAGTAATTTTACCACCAGGATTAATAAAATATCTTAAAAATAAGAAATCAATTTAACATTCTTATTATTCTAGCTTTCATATTAGAAACAGCTGATCCATTTGTGTTTAATGTGTGCAATTGATTATCTTTTGATTGAAGAACAATATAATTTTTTTTATTAAATGTAGAAACTTTTGGTTTTTTAATTAAAGAACTATTAATGTTATATTTCCAATTAAGATGTCCACTATGATTAACAGAATAAATATATTTATCTTTACATCCAAATATTATTTGTTCTCCATGTACTAAGATTTCTGATTCTATTCCATCTTGAGCATGAAAACTAAGTATTTTGCTACCAAAACCATCTAATAAATACATTTGTTTGTCCATAGAACCAATTACAATTTTTTTATTATTATCAGAATCAGTAATTGCAATTGAATGACGTACTGCACCACTTGTTTCAAAGTTCCATTTAATTTTTCCATCATATGACAAACAATGAACACTACCATTTTCTGTACCAAACACTATTTCTTTTCTTTTGTCATTATCTATGTCTTCAGCAACTACTTTAGAAATGAGTTTAGCATTTGGTATTTTATAGTTCCACAATAATTTTGATTCATTATTAAGAACATATACCATTCCATTTCTTGTACCAAAGACTATTTCATCTTTACCATCATTATTAATGTCACACATAATTTTGTTTGAAGAAATCTTGTATTTGTTGTATTCCGCTTCCATTCCCTCTCTTTTTACCATATTTATATTTATTGTTATATTGGTATATAAACTTTACC
>CAXGTL010000045.1:0-1836 GCA_964012725.1 Candidatus Woesearchaeota archaeon | reverse complement strand
GGTGATTAAAATAGAATCAGAAAATAATAATAAAATCAAACAAGAAGAAATAAAAGAAGATCAACAAGAAATAATAAATAAAGAACCAGAACAAGAAAATAAGGAAGAACAAACTAAAAAACCAGAACAACCAGAAGAACAAGAAAACAAAGAAAAAATCACTGAAGAAAAACAAGAAAAAACAAGTGTAAAAAAACCAAAACTAAAATTCAAAAAACCAAACTTCAACAAATACAAAACAAAAACAATAAACTGGTTCAAAAACCCTAAAAATACAATCTATTTCATAATATTTATAGTTTTATTTTTCTGGATATTTTCAACATATTCTCAATATGTATTTACAGATAGTATATGGTTAGATGAAACAGCACATGCTTGGGATGCTCAATTAGTAAAACACAATTTAATGCATGTTTCAAATATGGGAAACTTGGGTACTTTATTTCCTGTAATTATTATTTCAATATTCAATATTTTTACAACAAGCTTTAATGCAGGAAGATTAATGGGTTTATCCTTAGGCTTATTAGGAATAATATTCACATATCTGTTAGGTAAAGAAATTAAAAATGAATTTGTAGGTTTGGGTGCAGCTTTATTACTAGGTCTTCATCATTGGTATAGATTTTTAATAACAAAAGCATTATTAGATGTTCCTTTAGCTGCAGTTATGACAATTTCTGGATATTTTTTAGTAAAATGGTTTAAATCAATAGATAACAATCAACATGCAATAAAAAATAAATGGTTATTATTATTAATCATTTCAGCAATTTGCACGACATTTTCTAAATTTTCAGGATTATTTGTTTGGGGATTCATAGGGTTATCTCTTATTTTATATTTTGCAGTATATAATAGAAAAGCAATCAAACAATATCTTAAAATAAAATATATAATTCCAGTATCTGTTTTTTTAATATTAATTATAGTATTTTTATTCACAAGTAATATTGGTGGATTTTGGCTAGGAATATCTCGACATTTGGTTTTAAAATTTGTTATTCCAACTTACCAAGTAATGGGTACTTTCTTAGGAGGTATGGTAATAACATTATTAATAATTGGTACAATAATTGCATTTTTATATAATAAAATAAAATATTTAGTAATCATTATAGGTGGACATTTATTTTTATTATTATCTGCAGTTGCTGCTCCAACACAAGCAGTTCCTGAATTAAGATATATTTTACCAATTTTGCCTTTTTTCTTTATATTATCTATGATTGCATTAGAGGAAATAAAAGATTTCACATTATTATTTTTCAAGAACAAAAAATATATTAAAATTGCATTAATATTATTACAAATTTTAATTGTAGTTTTAATAGTAAAGCCTTATTATAATACTGGTAATGTTATTATTGAACAAAAGAATAATGCATATAGTGGTTATATTGAAGCAATGGATTGGGTTCATGAAAACATTCCTGCAGAAAATAATAATATAACAGGATATACTCCACAAGACTATAAATATTCAAAAGATTATGTCAGTGATCTTAAAATAAAAAATTATTTTGCTTGTTGTAATTATAATGTTGGTTTAAATAAAGATGACATAAGAAGAGTTTCAAGATTAACTGATTTTAAAACAATTGAAGATTTTTCACAACATTTAGATGAACAAAACTTTGATGTTGTTTATATTAATCCTGATATGTGGGAACCTGGTCAACCGACTTGGGCAAACCTTAGAACTTGGCCTTTTTTATTAGTAATTAATCAAGAAACTCAACAAGTGATGCAGCAATTAGATTATACACAATTTCCTCAGTATCAAGCAATAACAGCTTTGGGTTTTAAAGAAGTAAAGGTTATCAAAAGACC
>CAXGTL010000044.1:0-2073 GCA_964012725.1 Candidatus Woesearchaeota archaeon | reverse complement strand
ACCAGCTCTTTCTACAAACCATTTTCTACTTTCTTTACCTAATTTTGTCTGAAGTTTCTTGTCTTTTAATAATGTTTTCATACCTTTGACAAGATCTTTTGTATAATATGCTGGAAATCCTATTTTTTCTATTAGGTTTGGTTTAATTGCAACTACTGGTTTTCCCATTGCAGCATAATTAAATAATTTTAAACTAGAATCCCAAGATATTGGATAAATACAAATTCTAGATTCAGCAATTAATTTAGGAACTTCATTAGTTGGTACACCAGTAACAATTTTTAGATTAAGTTTATTTTTATCACATGCTTTTTTAAGTTTGTCCATACCATATAATGGATTTAATTGACCAACATAACATACATCATATTTAATTTTAGTTTTAATTGGATTAAAATCATTACCATGTATAATATAATGGTTAGCATTATATTTCATATAATTATGAAAAGATGAAGTTGTTACACAATCATGAGTTTTACAAAATAATTTAATACTTTTTTCAGATTTATATAGAGTTGGATGGTCTGTTAAATCAAATACAATTATTGGTTTTTTCATAAACAATTTATCTCTAATCATTTTGTGCAATCCAGTGATATAAGGAACAGTTTTTCCAATACTAATAATCACATCTGGTCTAAAAAATACAACTTTTAAAGGATATTCATATATTGTATTTAAATAAATAATTTTAACTTTGTGTCCTAATTTTTTAAAATGTATTGGAAGATATTCCCAATTACTTAGAATTTCAAGTTTTCCTTTTGGTTTTCTCCCGTTTTTAACAACAAGTATCTTCAAATTTCTTTTTTTCATCTTTCACCTTGAATTCAAATTGCTATTTTGTAAAATACACATTAAATTATATATTTTATTTTATACATTCTACCCCCTCTATAAAAACTCTAATTGTTATACTGGAATCAAGTAATATTTTTAAACATATGTATATTCCTTAACATATATGAAATCAAATAAAAAAATATTAATAATAAGCCGGTTTTTTCCAGAAGATTACAAAGGAGGAGGAGAATCTGTTATTTACAATATTTGGAAAAATGCATGCAAGCATTACGATGTAAGGCTTATCACAGGCTGGGTCAATGATCCAAAATTATTGCCTACTGGAACTTATGCAGTAGATTTAAGATCAAAAAATAGGTTTATTAGATACTTTAAACTATATTTTGCAGTAAAGAAATATGCAAACAAAATAAAACCTGATTTAATACATAGTAATGCAATTGAGGTTCCAAAGTTAAAATTTCCAACAATTGTAACTTCTCACCATCTTGGACATATGCTTGGAAAAGTAAAAGAAACACCATTAAATCAAATAAGAACAAAAATTCAGAAAGTATTCTTAAAAAAAAGATATAAACAATTTAAAAAGATATTAGCAGTGAGTCATTCAACAAAAAATGATCTTATAGAGCTTGGAATTAACCCAAAGAAAATTAAGGTTATATATAATGGAATAGAAACAGACAAATTCAAGCCACAAAACACAAAAACAAAACAAGAAAAACAAAAGTTCATAATATTATATCTTTCAAGAATTAGTAGAGAAAAAGGTCAGCATATTGCAATAAACGCAATAAAACATCTAAAACAAACCTTACCAAATAAACAAATACAAAACATTGCCTTATACATAGTCGGCTTTGTATCAGATAAAAAATATCTAAATCAATTAAAAAGATTATCAAAAGATCTTCCTGTAAAAATAATTTCAGATGCACCAAATATTATTGATTATTATAATAAATGTGATCTTTTTATTTTTCCAACAATGATGACTGAAGGTTTTGGTTTAGTTTCAGCAGAAGCTTTTTGTTGTAAAAAGCCAGTAATAGCATCAGATTATCCAGCAATAAGGGAAGTTGTTAAAGAAAATGGAATCTTAGTTCCACCAGGAAGATCAAAACCATTAGCAAATGCAATAATAAAACTTTATAATGATCCAGAACTCAGAAAAAAGTTTGCACAGAATGGAAGAAAATTCGTACTTAATAATTTCACATGGGATATTGCTTTCAAGAAGTATAAAGAAGTTTATGATTCAATTTT
>CAXGTL010000043.1:0-2205 GCA_964012725.1 Candidatus Woesearchaeota archaeon | reverse complement strand
ACCTATTCTGGGCATTCTTCTACAATATAATTGCAATTCCTGTTGCAATGACTGGCTTACTTCACCCAGCTATAGCTGAAGCTGCAATGGCATTCAGTTCTATTACAGTTGTTTCTAATGCTAATCTGCTGAAGAAGGTTAGAATTAGGTGATTATAATTCACACTCACTACAATCAACACTTTCGCAAATCTTATTATTGTATTTCCATTTTAATGACCATTTTTTCATATCTTTGATTATCTTGATAAAATCCAAGCCGCTTCTTGTTAAAGAATATTCAGATTTTATTGGCATTTGAGAACTGTCTATTTTTTTTGTGATGAGTTTTTCTTTTTCTAGTTCTTTTAGTCTCATTGAAAGAATCTTTGGTGTAATACTTTGTAAAGATCTCTTTATTTGAGAATATCTTTTTGTATTGTTTTGTCCTTTATGGATATCTAACAAGATCAATAAAGTCCATCTCTTGCCTATAAAATTTGCTGTCTTATATATTGCACATTTTTTATCCATGGTATACTTTTAGAAACTGCTAACTATTTATATAAGTTGTGTTTTTATAGTTAGTATAAAAAGGATACCTTAAAAAAATGGATGAAAAAATAGCTAATATGGCAATAAAAGATGTAATTGAGCAGTATCCTGAAATAGGCAGAATATTGGAAAAACATGGGATAAGATGCACAACTTGTAAGGTGGGCATATGCAAGCTCAAGGATGTTGTTAAGATACATTATCTTGGCAAAGAAAAAGAAAAAATAATCTTTGATGAGATAGACAATATATTAAAAAGAAATGCTAATAATAAACAATTAAGAAAATAAAACATAAGGAGTTGATATATATGATAAACATGAAATGCGGCTGTCCTGGCACAATGGTCAAAGACTTTAGTGGCAAGAAAAAAAGTACAAAACAAGTGAAAAAAAATAACAAGGCATCAAGGATAGAATCTGAACTAAGGCAGTGGCCTTTACAGCTTCATCTTGTTGGGCCTGGTGCACCTTATTTTGATGATGCAGATTTGTTGATTTGTGCTGACTGCGTGCCTTTTGCATATGCAAACTTTCACCAGGATTTCTTAAAAGAGAAGGCTGTTGTGATTGGATGTCCTAAGCTTGATGATGTAGGGGATTATGTTGATAATATTGCAGAGATCATAAAGACAGGCAGTGTAAAAAGTGTCAGTGTTCTGCACATGGAAGTGCCTTGTTGTTTTGGCCTGCAAAGTATTGCAGAACAAGCTGTTGAAAAATCTGGCAAAAGCATACCTATAAAGAACCAGATAATAACAATAAATGGTAAAAAACAGAAATAGAATACATATAACAATATCTTAAAATAAAATAAGAAAGGTGATAAATACGAATCTAACAAAAGAATTGGTTGATGAACATAAATTGATAAAAAAAATGATAAGTGTATTGGAAAATGCTGTCAAAAGATTCAAGGAAAATAATGATCTGGACATACTTATATTTGAGAAAGCCATTGATTTTATTCCAAATTATGCAGACAAATTTCATCATGCTAAAGAAGAGGATATATTGTTCAAAGAGATGTTAAATAAGAACATGCCAAAAGAGGATGGACCAATACAAGCAATGTTGATAGAACATGAGCAGGGCAGAGACTTTGTTAAAGGAATGAAAAAATCAATAGATGAATTAAACAAAAGCAAGGACAATAAAAAAAAAGAAGAAAAAAATAGAAAAGATGAAGATAAGATCAAACAAGATGAAATAAAGCAAAACCTGATCAAGAATGCAAAAGGATACATAGAACTATTAAAAGAACATATTGACAAGGAGGATAATATTTTATATCCTCTGGCTGAAAAGATATTCAATGATGATGAAAAACAAAAACAATTGACTGCATTTGACAAAGCTAATAAAAACAAAGGTGGAAAAAATACTGTTGAAAAATATGAAAAGATTGTAAAAGACCTTGAAAAAGAATAAGGTGGTGATTATGAAGTAATGACTGGTTTACTACATCCAGCAATAGCAGAAGCTGCAATGGCATTCAGTTCAATAACAGTTGTTGGGAATGCTAATTTATTGAAAAAAGTTAAGATTAGATAAGTTTATTTTAAAACAAAAGCATTTATATATTAAAAGATTATAAAATATGTATAAGGGGTGATTATATGGAAAAAAATGTTGGTAAAACTGATAAAATTATTAGAGTGATTCTGGTTTTA
>CAXGTL010000042.1:0-2892 GCA_964012725.1 Candidatus Woesearchaeota archaeon | reverse complement strand
GTTATACACAAAACATTTATAAACATGTGTGACAAAAATATCATACATGGCTAAAGATTCTAAACTAGAAAACATAGCAAAAGCAACTAAAAAGCTAATAGGAGTGTCAATTAAAGAGCTAAATGAAACATTATTAGATAAGTTAGGTAAACCTTTGATTAATTTTACAGTTGATACTTCTGTGCCATTTAAACAAGCAAAAAGAATCTTTAAAAAACAGTTTTTTTCTCAATTAATTGAAACACATTATGGGAATATATCAGAAGTAGCAGAATTTACTGATGTTGATCGTAGGACTATACATAGGATTGTTAAAGAATTAGGTATTAATGTAAAAAAATTAAGATCTGAATTACTTAATCCTGATCATTATAAAAAAATGATTGTTGGTGAAAGAGTAAAAGATGCTTTAGACGAATATAAAAATGTGATTAAAGAAGAAACTTTGCAAAAAGCATATGAAAAAGTTACTGATTTTTCAAAAGAGATTCTTGATGAAATTCCAACAAAGAAATTGACTTTAAAAGAAGCTGAAGACGAGTTCGAAAAAAGATATTTAATGAAAGCTTTAGAAGAGAATGGTCATAATATTTCTGTAACTGCAAAAAAGATTGGCATTAGGTATGAAACTTTGATTCGTAAGATGAAGGTTTTAGGTATTGAGTGAGTTTGATTTCTTTTTTTTAAATTTAATTCTTTTATTATAGTTTTTTATGTTGTTTATATTTTTTAATCTTTTTATGTAATTATTTTCTGTATCAATTACCAGAACATTTATATACTAGCATATCCTAGCATATCCTATACAATGGAAACAGAGCAATTCAACATACGACTACCAAAGGATTTATTGAATGACCTTGGTTTGATATCAGAAATTCTTCATGTGAGTAAAACAGAGTTTATCAAAGTAAAGCTTAGTGAATTGGTGTATAATGAAAGGCAAAAGTTGTTAAAAGATATTAAAGGTCTTGCAAAAGACAAATTAATTTTAAAGTCTCAGTTAAGAAAACTAAGAAAAATAATAAAGAGGTGATAATATGGTATTAAACAATATTAAACAGTCTTTTTTAGTTAAGAAGTTTTTTTTACACAGAGATCTAAGGCAGAATAAAGCATATGAAAGGAATATTAATTGGGGTGTGAGAGGACTGCCTAAGGTTAAATGACATAAATGTCTCACTATTTAGTGATTTATACTGGAATTCTTTATAAATAACTAAGTTATCCTATATAATAAGTGATTAATATGTCCTATTTACCAGACCAAATACAAAAACAGCAATATAATATACATAAGAATGCTTATGAGATATTAAAGAATTCACTAGGTTCATATATGAGCTCAAGTTCATGTATGTCTGGAGGGTGTTATAAATAATGTATTCTTCAATTGATTCTGCGTGTTATAGTAATATGAGTTTTAGTGGTTATCAAGCAATGGATACTATTTCACCAACAATTTCTTCTGGAAATTCAGATGTTCCTGAGCTATGTATACCAACATTTACTCAACCTTTAGTTTCATACTCAAATGAAGAACATGAATCAAGGTTTAATTACCACATTGTTGATAGTCCAACACTAGATTCTAGAGTTTCACACAATGTAAATATATTTAATCCTAATAATTTTATTTCTGAATACAGAATTCCTACAACTTTTGTTGGAAAAGCACAAGAAGTACAAGAATTGGTTGAGGATTGTTTTGAAAAGACCTTGGGGAAAAAGATGCCAGACAATATTATTATAAGAATATGTGATAAAGATGAAATAAAACAAGTTCATGAAAAGTTTGGTAGTAAATGGGTGGATGGAATTGTTGGCTTTGCTATTAACAGAAACAAAAATGATTCTATTAGTGAAATTTTTATTAAAGAAGATTCTTTAGATAAAGTTTTGGTTACAATCGGACACGAAATAGGACATTTGTTAGGTGAAAGACTAAGTGGAAGAAAAGAAGAAGCTAAAGCATTTGCATTTGAGTTAGCATGGTTACAAACAATAAGAGAACATAATATTGGTGGAGTTGGACATAATATTATACAAATCAATCCTGCTAATAATGGTCTGCATGATATGGCATTTAAGTTTGTGATTGATTTAGTACGAGATGGGATGAGTGCTTTGGAAGTGTTTAAGAGTTTGGTTTGTTCTGTTTATTGATGTAATATTTGTGTGCATGGCTCGTTCGTACTAATGTTTAATTTTTATTGATATATATTTTATTTACCAAACCTTTATATATCTCAAAACAAACATAAGCTTTGAAATTGCGAATAAGACAAGGTTCTGATGAAAACTTAGTAGAAAAAGAAGATAATAATAGTGATGAAGTTCTTTTTTTAGAAAAAAAATATAAAAAAAATGAAAATATTTATGAAAAAGATTTCTAATTTACTTCTAAAATCTTTATCTTAAAGTTCAAAGTTTTGCCTGCTAAAGGATGATTCAGATCAATAACTATTTCTGTATCATTAACTTCTTTGATTTTTGCAGGAAACTGTTTACCATCTGGTCCTGCAAATGCAAGCATCATACCAACTTGTGGTTCTGGTTCTTTTGGTAATTTATCTCTTGGTATTTTTTGTACTAATTGTGTATTTGGACTACCATATGCTTGTTCTGGTGTTAATTTGAATGTTTTTTCTTCATCAACTTTCATACCCATAACAGCTTCATCAAAACCTTTGATCATTTGACCAGCACCTGCTTCAAATTCAAGTGGATGAGAATGGTCACCATGTTTAGATGAGTCAAATACTGTTCCGTCTTCTAATGTTCCTTCATAATCAAGTTTTACTTTACTTCCTTTCTTTATTTCCATATTGATTGCCTCCATATATTATATATGAGGATTGATTATGGCTTTATAAAGGTTTGTTCTACATG
>CAXGTL010000041.1:0-3057 GCA_964012725.1 Candidatus Woesearchaeota archaeon | reverse complement strand
TTCTTAGACATGTCTAATAAAACTATTATCCAGTTCAGAAACCAAAAACAGTTTGTAATTACTTTACCAAAAGGTTTAGTTCTTGCAAAAAGTTGGAAAAAAGGTGATAATTTAGAGTTTGTTTTAGACAAAACAGGGAATATTCTTATTAAAAAAGTTATTGGAAAAAAAGTTTCTAATAAATCTATATTACAATTTCCAAATAATAAACAATTTACATTAACCATTCCAAAAGATTTAGTCCTTGCTAAAGGTTGGAAAAAAGGATATATTTTGGAATTCATTTTTGATGATAAATCTAATCTTATTATGAAAAAAGTAATTAAAACATCAAAATTAAGGGGCAAAGGAAAGTGAATCTTATAAAAAATAAGAAAAGTCAAATAACTGTATTTATTATAATAGGAATTATTTTATTAATACTTATTGGTTTAGTGTATTATATTTTAACAATACAAACACAATCTTCTGTTGATCAAACTGTAATTGAAGAAATACAATTTAATGTTGAAGGAGTAAGTATCTTTGTTGAAAATTGTATGGAATCTGTGACAGAATCAGGTTTACAATTGTTGGGTATGCAAGGTGGTAAAATTTATTTATCTGAAGAATACTTAAAAACAGACTATTCTAATATCTTATATTCTTATTATAATAATCAAAATAAAATTGTTTCATTATCTGAAATGGAAGAACAACTTAATCAATATATAGTTGTTACTATGCCTAAATGTGTTGATGGATTTGTTGCATTTGAAGATGAAGGAATTGATGTAGAAGAAATTAGTATTTCATCTGATACTTTTATAGGTCCAAAAGATGTTGTGTTTGAACTTAATTATGAATTATTAATTAATGGTCAGTCTAAATTAAACAAATTTAGGAAATCTTTACCAGTAAAACTTCAAAAGATACATAGTGATAGCTATGATTTAATTAATAAAATTAAATCTGATTCAGGTTGGCTTGATATAACAGATTTATCTGAATTTGATAATGAAGTTTCTGTTATACCTTACTCAAATGATGAATTTATTATTTCAATAACTGATGCTAAATCAATTAATGGAAAAGATTTTGTTTATTTACTTGCATTTAAGTTTGAAAAGAATTCTGCTCCTAATTTTGATATTCCTCAAATTCTTCAATTAAATGATAATGTTGAGTTTAATTATAAAATAGAAGCTTTAGATCCTGAAGATGATAGTTTTATTTTTACAGATAATCATGCTATGTTTGATATTACTGAAGATGGTATTATTTCATTTGTTCCAAAAGTTAAAGGTGAATTTAATGTTATAATTACTGTAACAGATGTACATGATAATTCAAATTCAAAAGAGGTTAAGTTTATAGTTCAATGAAAAAAGAAAAAATAAATAGGATACTTAGTATTTTTATGATATTAATATTTATATGTAGTAATCTTGCTATTGCTTCATCTCATACTGAAATAGGTTCTGATTCTTCTTCAGAATTTGTGCCTTTACCTAATGGATGGGATTATTTAAATCCTAATTATGAATTATTAAATTTAGATAATATTGGTAATGTTGATTTTACTGAGTTTGATAAAGAAACAGATGTATCTTATATATTTGATAATCCTGATTTAATGGGTAAATTAACTGATGATCAATTGGGAGATTTATCTGAAGAACAGCTTTTGCAGGGTGATAATCTTAATAAAGTTAATGATTTAATTAAACTTGATTCTGATGTTTTAAATAAGGTTTTAATTGAAAAATTTGAATTACAACCAGGCGTGAATGTAAAATTTGAAGATGTTGTTGGTGCGACTGTTTCTGAAGATGGTATATTAAAACATATTGGTCCTGATAATACAGAATATTCTATAAATCTTAGCAATTTTAAAGATGCTGTATCTATTACTGCAGTTCCTGAAGATTTATCTAATGGACAGAATGCTGGTTTTATTATTACTAAAGGTGTTCAGAATATTAAAGTTTTGAGTGATCAAAATCTTATACTTGATTATAGTGAAGAAGGTTATGTTCAAGTAAAAGATACAGATGGTATTGGTATTTTGAAAATTAAGTCTGTTGAAGGTGATAATGGTGGAGTTACATTTAAAGATGGGAAATTAGTTCTTAGTGAAGGTACTTCAATAATCCCCGAAGGTTCACATGGTTTAAGTT
This sequence comes from Candidatus Woesearchaeota archaeon, assembly GCA_964012725.1. Classification (GTDB taxonomy): domain Archaea; phylum Nanobdellota; class Nanobdellia; order Woesearchaeales; family CAXGTL01; genus CAXGTL01. Next base: position 898 of record CAXGTL010000041.1, on the reverse strand, counting down.
TTACATCTCATGAAGATGAGACTATTATTGATATTTCTGAGTTAAATAATAATTATCAAATAAATATTGATGGTGCATCTAACTTTGATGGTAATTTTCATGGAATGCCAATTAAAGGTACTAATTTTGATGGTAATTTAGTATTAACAGTTCCAGTTGATCAAAGTTCTGATAGTATTTTTGTTGTTAAAGCAGATAAAGGTGAAATTGATATTGGTAATGATCATTATAGTGGTAAGTTTATGACTGAGTATGTTGGTGGTGAGAATGCAAGGGTTGAGTTGTTTGATAAAGGAAGTTGGGCTTGGATTGATTCTGTTCAGAAAAAGTATGAAAATAATGGACCTCCATTAGTTATTGCATTTAAAGATAATTTTGGTGCTAAAGATTTATCTGTTGAAAGTTTGATGACAACAAGAAAAGAAGAACAGACTGCTGCTAATGAATTAAGTAAGTTAAAGAATAGGTTGTCTGAATTAGATGATGAACAAATATTGTCTGAGATTAAAAAAATACTTCCTTCTGCTGATATTGATGTTGATGATGGAAAAATTACCATAGATGGAAATAGTATTGATGATACAATTAATTCAAAACTTCAACAGGTTTCGTCTCAAAGAACTGCTTTAAAAAGTTCAATAGATCAATGGTTACAATCTAATAATGCTGATGGAAAAAGTTTAGTAATTATAACTAAAGATGGTCAGAAAGAATTAGTTGCTGGTGCACATAAATCTTATTCTAAACATATAAGTGATGATGACAACATTGAATTAGAAGATTGGATGGAAATACCTTATATAGATGAAAATGGATATAACTTGAACAAATATACTACTGCTTTAACAGATAGAAGTGTTTTGGACAAGGAACTAACAATTGCTGACAATGTTGATGA
>CAXGTL010000040.1:0-3308 GCA_964012725.1 Candidatus Woesearchaeota archaeon | reverse complement strand
TAAATTCATCAACACCGCTTGTTTCTACTTCGACATCTGTTGAGTCTGAGCTTATTGAGGATTCTACTTTGTCTGAGATTCCGTCTTTGTCTGCGTCACAGCCTTCATCAGCAGTACCATCACAATTATTATCTAAATCATCACCACAGACTTCATCAGTAACACCTATATAACTACAACCATCACAAACTTTATTGTTTTCACAAAGATTCTTTTCAAGGCAATTACAAGAACTAATTGCTTTTATATATGGGTAACCAACATTCTTGTTGGGAATAGTTTTTCCTGTAACTACAAACTCTGTTTCAGAAACCTGATAAAGTGATGCAATATAATCAGACGTACCAAGATTATAAGTTTTCACCCATTTATGTTTATTATCATAACAATTAATTGAACTAGTCACACCACTATAATCACAAGTATTACCATTTTCATCTGTTTTAATTAACCAATTAGTATATGTTACACCATAATTTTTAGAAGATCGAGATGCAAATATGTATCCTTCATCTGAAGTTTGTCTAACTAAGGAACCAGTTAAATAATTTGCTGCTCCAGCAGAAAATGTTTTTGCCCATTTATCTTTATTAGCAAAACAATTACCATCTACACTATAATCACAAGTATTACCATTTTCATCTGTTTTAATCAACCAAAATTTATTACCAAAAGACTTAGTAATACCACCTAATATATATCCCCCGTCAGAAGTTTGCTGAACAAACTCAAATGAATCTTTTTCTCTATCAGGAACAGGATCCTGTTTATATCCTCTGTAAATCTTTGTCCATAATTGATTACCTTGTTCATTTATTTTAATTAGACCTTTTTTTGTACCTCCAGAAGTAGAAAAGACACCTATATAATTATTATCAGATGTTTCTTGAAGTGAGATTACACTTTGTTTTTTCTCAGCAACAGAATCACTCCATTGTCTATTTCCTTTAAAATTTATTTTTGTTAATATGGGTATGTCATTATTTTTAGTTACAAACATATACCCATCAGCAATTTGAAGTATAGTTGAAGTAGTAGTTCCTGCATAATTTTTTATCCACATATAATCATTAGAATAACAGTTACAAGTGTCATCAAAATCACAAGTATTACCTTCTGAATCTGTTTTTATTACTAATGCAGTCTTACTACCTTTGTTACAACAATTTGTACCCCAAATATAGCCTAATAAGATATATCCACCATCTGGTGTTTGTTTAAATGATGTAACTTTATATTCACAGTTATATTTATCAATGTAAGTTTTTTGCCATTCTTCATTACCTTCTAAATCAGTTTTAAGTAAAAAACCAGGATGTTTGTCTTCTCTTCCTTTTTGTCCACTTATAATAAAACCACCATCTGGTGTTTGAGAACTTTGTCCCATGTAAGAACTCTTTCCTGAAACACTTTTAATAATTTTAGTAAAAGGTTCAAACCTCTGAGAAGATAAACTTGTATCACTAATATCCATTTCTTCATCACAAGTCTCAACACAATTTCCATTTTTATCAACAAAATCATTAGGATTGTCACAACATGAATGTTTATTTTCTGCACCATCACAATGATTAGGATCATAATATTCATTAGTATCATCACCACAACAATAACCATTTCTTATATCTTTATTGATTGTGTCACACTTATCAACTCCTTGTTCACATAAAGTTGTTGTCCATGCCATTTTACACAAACCCTGCCTTAAATCAGGATCACAACCCTCATTTATTTGACCATCACAATTGTTATCTACATCTTTATTACAATTTTCTTCAGGTGCATCAATATAATCACATCCATCACAAATCTTTTTATTATTATCAGAATGACACACTCCTTCTTCTTGTTCTGAACAAACACAAAAAGGATATTTTTTTGCCATAACATCTAAATTTTCACCAATCTTTTTAGGGCGACTAAGCCAAACAATAATAAAATTATTATCATTATCAATTGCTACAGAAGGATTAACATGAGAACCTTGTCTTTCACTTACTAAAAAAGGTTCTCTAAATAGAGTCCCATCTGATAAAAAGCGTTGCGCATAAATATCATATTCATCACTATCAGAAAATCTAGCATGCCAAACCAAAACATAATTCCCATTATCATTCATCGCAATTGATGGGTAACCTATAAGAAAATACTCTTTTACAAATCTTTCTCCTACTAAAGTTCCATCAGGTCTATATCTTTGAGAATTTAGATAATCAGAAGAGGAACTTTTATGAATTTCCCAAACAGTAACTAAATCCCCATTTGGACTTATTTGTGCAGGGGAATCTGAATCACCTGAGGAATGAGTTAGAAATTTTTGCCCTATTGCTTCACCATCAGCATTATATTTTTGTGCATATGTAAGACCACTTTCACTTCCATATCCATCTTGTTTTTGATCTTTCCAGATTACAATAAAATTATCATCATCATCCACAATAATAAAAGGTTTTAATGCATAAGGTATTTCTATATCTATTGGTTTTTTATTGCCTTGAGAATCAAAAAATGAAATTCTAGTATTAATTTTATTTCTTGGTAAAACAGACCATATGCTTTGTTTATAGTTTTCCCAAGCAACAATAAAATCCCCATTTGATTGCATGGCAACAGATGGCCAATTTTGAATAGCTGCATTAAAATCAGGTTCAGGAGTAACTTCAAAAGAATCACCCAATGTTTTAGTATTGATATCATATTTTTTTGCATAAACAGGACCATATCTATTAAACCAAGCAACCAAAAAATTACCATTAGGATCTAATGATGCAGACATAAATCCAGGTCTAGAATAAGTAAAATGTTCTATAAATGTCGCATGATGGACTGGAGTTATATCTATAATTTTTATTTCATCACTTAAAGAAGTTCCATCAGATTTAAACCTCTTAGCATATATATTAGAAACATACCAATAAGGATTTTTAAGAGAACTATAATATTTAGTTTTTAACCAAAAAACAACATAATCACCATTTTTATCCATTATTATTTTTGGTCTAGAAACAGATTCTTCTTTTTCTATATCATTATTTACTTTAAACTCTTTACCTAAAGGAACTGCAACCACAAAACTAACTAAAATAAGAACTAACAAAACCAAAACAAATACCAAAATCCTCTTTTTACTACCACCCATCATAGTATATTATACATTAGTAATTTATAAACTTATTCTATATATAGATAAGTTCACTTAATCTTCCTCCTTTTCAACTCCTTAATATGACTCAGCTTTTTCTTAATCAACTTTTTAAGATCGCCATTCATATTTCTTATCAAAGCAGAAACATGATGATGTGTTCCAC
>CAXGTL010000039.1:0-3355 GCA_964012725.1 Candidatus Woesearchaeota archaeon | reverse complement strand
AATTAACTAAATTCGTACCTATAAAACCTTTGCTACCTGTAATTAATATTTTCATCACACTATTATACTATATTTTTTTCTAAATGTAAAGCCTATGGCCATTATACTCCTATCACCATATATCTATCATATCTTTCAAAAGATTTGATACCTCTATCAAAAACTTTAAGAGTTAAAGAATTTTCAAATTCTTCAAGGGAATTTTTACAGTTGATATGTTCTTTTAGATTAAAGTAATTATTACTTTGCAATACAGCAATAGAGTCTTTTCTTTTTTTACTTAAAATATGATTTATAATATCATCATTAATATGTTCACAAGAAGGACAAATTATATAATCATAATCTTTTAAATGTTTTCTTCCATAATCTTTTATATCTTTAATAATAAACCTTACATTATCGCTAAACATTTTAACACCAATTTTTGCACAATTAGGGTCCATATCTAATGAATATACTTCATCACTTATTTTTTTAGATAACATTTCTGCTAATAATCCGTACCAACCAGCTACTACTAATATTTTTGGTTTATCAAATGCAAGTAAATGTGGTTTTAATTTTTCTAATAACCACCTTTTACTTTCTATCTGGTCTTTATTTACAGAATTTATTATAGACTTAATAGTAGAGTCAGTATTTAAATTATCAATCGTTTTTAATATCTTCAAAAAATCCATATCATTTCTCACTTATAAATATTTATATGAGTTATAAAATTCATATCATTTCTCACTTATAAATATTTATATGAGTTATAAAATGAAAAAAATGGTTTATAGTTTTTATATTGACATACCAGAAAAAGAATTAGATTTTTTTGATAAAAATATTCTAAAAAAAGACCAAATTCCTACCAATCTTAATACCAAAAATCAATTAAAAGAAAACTACCAACAACTAATTGATTGTAAGGTTAAGTATGCTAATAATATTGGTGTTGACTTCAAAATGTTTGAATATGATGAAGATTATAAAAAATATGAGAAATACTATAAAAACAATTATCCATATATTACTGCTTACAACATAGTTAACTTTTACAAAATTCATTTACTATATGAACTTGCAAAAAAATATGATGAAATACTTTATTTAGATTTTGATGTTATACCTACAACTAAAGAATCTTTTTTTGATGTATGGGACTTGTCTAAAGGTATATGTATTTTAGAAAACACAAATAGAGTAAAAAAGATAGAAAATATTACCACTTCATCACAAACAATTAGAAGTCCTACATCAAAGTATTATAATGCTCAAGCTATGTTAATTGAAAAATTTTTAAGTCCTAAAAACTTTGTTATTAATACTGGTATCATTGGTGTTGATAAAGCACATCTAAACAAATTAAAATACTTTGATAACTTTGATAAAACATTACAATTAATGTATGATTTAAAAAATAATAACACTTATGATATGTTTCCTAAAAAGATAGTTGATTTTTTTGGTTATGATAACGAAACTCTTTTTAGTGTTAAATTAGAAGAAAATAAAGTACCAGTACAATGGCTAGATAAACAATGGCATTTTTTCTTTGATAAAGATTATTTCATACCAAAAGAAACAAAACTAATTCATGCAGTAAACAAAAAATTTGATTTTGTTTGGAGATTTTATAATGCTTAAAATATGCACCGTATATTTTGATGGTTTCTATACACCAGATTATGTATCTAAATTATATAGAGCACTAAAGAGAAATACAACAACACCTTTTGAATTTATATGTTTAAGTGATACAAAAGATATTGAAGCTGATTTAATTCTACCTTACAATAAGCACGATAGAATTAAAAAGCATTGGCATAAATTAAAATTTTTTAGTCCGCAATTTGCATATCAACAATCAGAAGATGATATTATTATAATGGATATTGACCAAATTATTGTAAACAATATAGATGAACTGTTAAATTATCCTGTTAACTATGGCGAACTGTTAACATACGGCCAATGGTGGAATACTAAACTAAAAATAAATGGTGGTTTTTATAAATTTAAATCTGGTAGTTTAAAATATATATGGGACGATTTTTCAAAAGCTGTTAATTTTTGGCAATTACATTACTATAAAACAAATAAAGTACAACATAAATATTATGGTGAACAAAACTATGTAAATTGGAAAATACAAGAATATCAATCAAAACTATTATTGACACCACAAGAATGGTTATGTAAATATACAAATGATTATATGGAGAACATAAAATTAAATCGTATGTATTGTGATAAAGTTAATAAAGACTTTATGGTATTAGATGTAGTAAATCCCGCTATTAAAATTATTCATTTTGCAGGTGTTGGAAAAACAATACATGATTGTAAAGCTAACTTTATAACAGAAAATTGGAAATGATAAATTATAAACACAGGTCTATTAATATTGATACTTCAAATGTATGTACTTTAGAATGTCCTTATTGTACTAGACAACACCTAAAAAATATAAATATTAAAATTCCAGGCAGTATGTTAAATGTAGAAAGGTTTAATAAAATAGTTAATTATTTTAACGGTTCTATTGTGTTTTGTGGTCAATATTCAGATCCAATCTTTAATACAAATTTTATTGATTTATTAAAAATATGTAAAAATAAAAGAAAAAGAACAATTATATTTACAGCTGCTTCACATAAGAATAAAAAATGGTACGAAAATGCTTTTAAAGCAAATTTAACTGCTATTTGGATTTTTGGAATAGATGGTTTACCATATGAAAGTTTTTTACATAGAATAAATCAAGATGGAGAAAAATTATATGAGATGATGAAGTTTGCAAAAAAAATTGGAGTAAGAACTGTACTTTGGCAATATATTGTTTTTAGTTACAATGAAAAACATATAGATGAAGCTAAAAAATTAGCTGAACAAATAGGTGTTACTTTTAGACTTGTTTATTCTAGCAGATTTAATTCAGCAGATATTTTAAAACCATCTAATAAAAATTATTCTTTAGAATCTACTTGGTCAGAACAATATGGATTGTAAAAAATTACAACCAAAATGTTTATTAACAGCTAGAGGTGCCTCCTACACAGCAACTGGATATGTTTTGCCATGTTGTTGGATTGATAACCCTAAAGGATGGAATGATGAAATATTAAAAAAATTTTTTGATCCAAATTTACATATTGACAAAAATGAAATTGAAGAAATTATTAATAGTAAAACATGGAAAGATTTTTTTAATTTAGTAAAAAATAATCCAAAACAAGCACCAAAACTATGTTATAGATATTGTTCAGTTGATAAAGCCTATGATGCTACTAAAAAAGTAACACACTTTAAAAAATGAGAATTATTTGTGTAAGAACTGGCGAAAAATATACTAACTGGCATGTTA
>CAXGTL010000038.1:0-3484 GCA_964012725.1 Candidatus Woesearchaeota archaeon | reverse complement strand
TTCTACAATAGTTTTCTTAGATAAAGAAGAAGTTAATGTTAAAGAAAGATAATTTTATATATTATTGTTTTATTATAATTAATATGGCTAAAGATTATACACCAGTTGGAAAAGGTTATTATAATTATAATGATTTTACTGTGAAAAGAAACTTTTTTACATTTTCTTATCCTTTTGTTGTTTATTCTGGTTCAAATTTATTGTTTAAAGTTAAGAGAAAGTTTAGTTTTTCAAGAGGTTATACATATGAACTTCATGATAAGAATAAGAATTTCTTAGGAATTGTTATAAAGTATGTTAAAGGAAAGTTTTTTTCTGCTGTTTTTAATTATGAAATATTTCATGATAATAAATTAGTTGGAAGGGTTAAGTTTGAGAATGTATTAAGAAGCAGTGGTTCTGTTTATGATTCTAAAGGTAAAGAAATATGTAAAATTCAGCATGAAAAGTCTAAAAAAGCTTATATTGGTAAAAAGTTTATGCCATTTTCTAAAGATAAGTTGTTTTTTATGGTTGGTTCAAAAGAAATTGGTAATTTTACAGTCAATCCTTTTTCTATAAAGTTTGAATTACATTTGACTGGAAAGCTTGATAGGTTGTTAGCTTTAGCAGCTGTTGTTTTGATTGGTCAAGCTTTGGGTAGGAAAAAAACACAGGATTATTAATTAATTTTATATATCCTTACTCATTCTAATACTAATATGACATTCAAACCAGGTGATAAGGTAGAAGTAATCACTAAAGATGAAGTTGTTAAAGGTATTCTATTGCCTTCATTTAAAGAAGGTATCATGTTTGTTAAGTTGGATTCTGGTTATAATATCGGTATTGATAAGACACAAGTGATTGAGATTAAAAAGATTGGTGAGCCAGTTAAATTAGAAGTCTTTCCTTCAGTTAAAGTTGAACATAATAAAGATCTTCCTAGTGTTTCTTTTGTTGCAACTGGTGGAACAATTGCATCACGTTTGGATTATGAAACAGGAGCTGTTAAATGGTTAATGGAACCTGGACAAATATTCTTTTTAGCACCTGAAATTGCTAAGGTTTGTAATGTTAGAAAAATAGAAAAGCCTTTTGCTATTGCGTCTGAATCAATGAGTTTTTCTAAATGGGTTGTTATTGCTAAACAGGTTGCTAAATTATTAAATGATGGTGATTCTGGTGTAATTGTTACACATGGAACAGATTCTTTGCATTATACTGGAGCTGCACTTTCATTTATGTTAAAAGGTTTAACTAAACCTGTTATTCTTACATATGCACAACGTTCAACTGATAGAGGTTCAACTGATACTGCAATGAATTTGATTTGTTCAGCTCAGATGAGTGTTTCTAATGTTGGTGGTGTAATGTTAGTTGGACATGGTTCAACTGATGATAGTTTTTGTTTGGCTATTGATGGTGTGAAGGTTCGTAAAATGCATACTTCTAGAAGAGACACATTCAGACCTGTAAATGATGTTCCTATTGCTAAAGTGTTTAAAGATGGTAAGATTGAAATTATTAAAAAAAATATTATTAATAGGGATGATTCTTGTAAAATAGAAGTCAATGATAAGTATGAAGATAAGATTGCTTTAGTCAAGTATGTACCAGGAATGAGTTCTGATATAATTGATGCTTTAGTTGACAAAGGTATAAAAGGAATTGTTTTAGAAGTTATGGGTTTAGGTCATGTTGGTACTTCTGAAAGTGATGAGAATTGGTTACCATCTATTAAACGTGCTATAAAAGAAGGAGTGGTTGTATGTGCAGCTGGACAATGTCTTTATGGTAGGTTAGATCCTTATGTTTATTCAAATGGTAGAGATTTATTAGATATTGGTGTGATATTTTTAAAAGATATGTTACCAGAAGTTGCTTATGTTAAGCTTGGTTGTGTTCTTGGTAATTTTAAAGATGAAAAAGAGATTAAACTTGAGATGTTGAAGAATTATGCAGGAGAGTTTAATGATAGGTTAGATGGGAGAATGTTTTTGAACTAATTTTCGTCACTAATTAGAGTAGTAAAAAACCTTTATTATCCATATTTAAAGCTTTCTCTTTAATATATATTTTGTAAAAGATAAATAAAAACCTTTATATATCATAATCTATTTCCGCAATATGTTGATTTTTATATAAGTATTAAAAAAGTGGTGATGAAATAATATATTTTGTATTAGGGGGATAAAAAAATGAAAAATAAACCTATTTTTAATGTATTTTTTAGAGAAAAACCAGCAATGATGCTGTTAAGTCTAATGAATGCAAAAGGACCAGTATATGCGTCATCACTTGCAAAAACAGTTGACTGTACATATTCTCATGTTGTTAAAATATTGCAACAAATGGAAAAGTCTGAACTAATTAATTTTGAAAAGCAAGGAAGACTTAAATTATTAAACTTAACCGGAAGAGGCAATGAAGTTGCTAAGAATATTGAAGGTATAAGAAACGTTCTTTAGTTTTTTTTTATTTTTTCTTTTGTTTAATTTTTGATTATTCTAATATTATATGAATTATAGTAACATTTATACAATAAAAATTAAATAAATTTTTAAGCATAAATCTTATTCAATCTTATATCGATTTCCGTAAGATTTATATACTAGTTTCTTATAAATAGTTATAAATATATATAATTATATTTAAAAAAAGGAGGATGATAAAATGTTTATGAAAAAAGCACAAGCTGCTATGGAATTCTTAATGACTTATGGTTGGGCAATATTGATTGTTCTTGCTGTAATCGCAACTTTAACTTCATTTGGTGTATTAAACACTGATATATTTATACCATCTAAGTGTATACTTGGAACTGCTGGTATGATGAACTGTGTAGACTTTACTGTTGCAAAAGATTCTAGTGATAATGTTAGGGCTTTCTTTGTTATAGAAGGAAGTAGTATACCTGATAATGTAAAAGTTGATAGTTTTTATTTAACAGGAGGAGATATTGGAGAAGGTGTTCAATGTGGAGGAGTTGTTAATACACATTTTAGTCACACAGATTTAATAAGATTAGATTCATCTTTTTCAGAGTCTAAAAGTACAACTGCCCCTGTAACACACTATATGAGTTTTCCAAGAAACTCTAAACAAATGTTTTATGTAGGAGCATGGTCTGCAGCAACTGTAACTACTGCTACTGATTTAGATAAAGCAATGTTATTTGCAGATAAAGATAGTGATTGTAGTGGTTTAGCAGATATGCCTGAAGGTAAGAAATTAAAAGCAAGCCTAGTTATGGAATACAAAGTAGGTGGATCACCAGAACCTAAGAAATTCAGAGGAGAATTAGTAGCTCCAATGGAAGTAGGTGCTTTTGAAATACCTGCACCAGCAGGCGGTTCATAAAACCATTTATTTCTTTTTTTTTTCTTTTGATTTTAATTCTTTCCTATTAGGTAATCTATAACTATGAAAACTATAAAAACCAAATCGCAAGTAGCAACTGAGTTTTTACTAATAACTGGATTCTTTATGTTAATCATGATTC
>CAXGTL010000037.1:0-3769 GCA_964012725.1 Candidatus Woesearchaeota archaeon | reverse complement strand
CTTTTAACGACAACTATGCAAGAAGCATGACATCTGCCAATCCATTTTTTGACGAACTAACTAGCGAAGGATTAATATAATGAAATTTAATTTAAGAGGATTACTACAAGACGAAGAATTTTTATTAGGAGCAGGATTACTGACGGCTGGATCGCAAGGACAGAATGTTGGACAGGCTGTATTCCCATCCATGATACAAGCTGCTCAAATTAAAAAGGCTTTTGCACCTACTGCTAAAAAAACAAAACAAGCTTATGATAATGTTTTACAAAAAAATGTTTTTGTTACAGATTTAGAGGTAGCTCAATCACCTGAAAGATTTACTCCAATAGATACAAGTCAAAGTATTAGCTTTAATCCAGACACAGGTAAATTTAATATTTTTTCTGGTACTGGTAAAAAAAGAATGGAAATATTAAAAGTTAATAACATTAATATAGCTAATCAATTAAAAGGTAGTTATGATTTTTTAAGTAAATTTATTCCAGATATGCAATCTAGAGCATCAGAAACTAAGTCTGGAGCAGTAGGAGGAACTATTGCATTTTTAGATAGTTTCAGAGATCAATTAACTCAAATTACAGAAACAACAGGTTTAAAAAAAACACTTAAATTAAAATCTACTAATGAAATTGATAAATTTTTAGATAGTCAAGGACTAAAAAAAGAAGCCTCAAATTATGCTCAGTTAAAAGGTTCTGTTACTAAATTAGGCTATGTTTTAGCAAAAATTGAAGAACCTGAAAATCCAAGATTATCTGAGGGTGATATTTTAAGACAATTGGCTAGAATTAATTTTGGTGGTTCAAGAAATCAATTTATAGCATCATTACAAGGTATTTTAAATGATGAATTTATTTCAGCAGGTTCTAAATTTAAAACATTAAATCCTGATGGAAAGTGGGATTTTAAAAAGCCTAACAAAAAAAATATTATAAATGGATCAGGATTAACAATAGATGATGATCCTTTGGGTTTATTATAAATAATGATTACAATTAGACAATTAAAAGAAGAATATCCTCAATATGCTCATATTCCTGATGTTGAATTAGCTGAAAAATTATATGATAAATATTATGATGGAAAAATAGAAAAGAATAATTTTTTTCAAAAAGTATTTCCCAATATAGCCGAACAAAAACAAACTACAGCAGACCAACAAATAATACCTAGAGGCACAATTGGTGTTACTGGATTTATTGATCCAAATACTGAATTAAATAATATTATCACAAAACAAAATATAGATTACAAACCATCTGTAAAAGATATTGCTATACAAAGCGGAGTAGGTGTTAGTGAGGGTGCATCTGCTAATGCTAGATTTGCAACATCTTTAGGCTATAACCAAGAACAAAAAGCTCTTGCAGTAAAAAATGTATTATCAAAATTATACAATCAAGACATAGAAGTAAGAATTGGATCAAACACAGGTGAATTAGAATTTTTTAATCCTGAAACTAAAAATTATGAATTAGTAAATAAACCAGGTGTTGATCTTGGTGATTTTACAGGTATGGGTGGTGATGCTATGGTTATCTTGCCTGACATAGCTGCTACTATTGCTGGAACTGTTTATTCAGGTGGTAATTTACCTGTTGGTATAACTGCTGGTGCTTTAACAGCAGGAGTAATGGAATACACAAGGTATAAATTAGGACAAACTCTTTATAATATAAATGAAGATGTTAGTGATAAAGAATTATTAAATAAAGCCTTTATTGCAGCAGGTGTATCTGCTGGTTCAGCAACATTAGGTGTTGGTGCTGTGAAGATTATTAAAGGTACAGCAAACATTATTAAAGGAAGATTTTTAAAAGGTAACGATATTGCCGATGCAGCAGTTAAAGACGAAATTGCAAAAGCCGATGTTGTTGCAGACAGTATTAATAAAACTTTAGACAAAGCAAAGATTAATTCAAATCTTAAATTTACTTTAGCTCAATCAGTAGATGATGCTGATATGTTGGCAGCACAAGCTCAATTTGAAAATATCAATAAACTTGGCTATATGAGTGAATTTAAAACTTTTAACAAAGAACAAGCAAAAGCTTTAAATGACTATTTTGCATTTTTAAAGTCTGGTTTTAATACATCTTCTGGAAAACCAATTTCCGAATTTAATGCAGGTAAATTAATTCAAGAAGTTATTACTAAAAGAAACGCACCTCTAGTTAAAGAATTAATTGAAAAACAAAACCAAGCTGAAAATATTTTAGAAAAAGCGATTGTTAGATTGCCTGATGGAAGTAAAAAAGAAACTGGGGTAGCAATAAGATCGGCTATTGATGATGTAGCAAAACTTTATAAAAAAAATGTAAAAGTTGCTGCCGATAATTTGGCTACTGCTGCTAATCTTGGTACAGTTGGTACTGACATTATAAAGAATACAGTTTTAAAATTAAGCGATAAAGCAAAAGATAATTTATTAAAAATGGCAGATGTTGATGCTATTCTTAAAAAAGATATATTAGATAGTAACACACTTTCACCATCAACATTAAGAAATACTTTAAGTACATTAAATAGTAAAATAAGAGATTTAGAAACTGGTGCTGCTGCTGGTGAAACTGTAGATGTAGGAATTTTAAAAACTTTAGTTAAATCAATAAATAAACAATTAAGAAAAGATGCACCTAAAGAATTTTTAGATCAACTGGATAATTTTAATAAATTAGTTATTACAAACAAACAAAAACTAAATAATGAATTAATATCTAGGATTACAAGAGTTGATAATAATAAATTAAAAATTTTTGGTGATGAGGATATTTTTGATTTAACTTTTAAAAAAGGTTTAAAATCAAAATTAGCAGCAGAACAATTACATGAAGTAATTAAAAATTCTCCTGATGCTATGTCTGCTTATAAAAATTCTATTTTTGATTTTTATAAAAAAAAAGTTATTAAAAATAATGTACCCAATTTAAATGCACATAAACAATTTTTAAAAGATTATGATGCACCATTAAAAATGTTTTTTAATAATGTTGATTATAACAAAATTTCTAAAATTGGTGGATTTAAAAAGCTTTTAGATGAAAAAACAGCTTTAAGAGATAATACAATTAAAGCAATTGAAAAATCATTTGAGGGTAAATTAGAAAAATTAACCCCTCAAGAGTTAGTTAATAAAATTTATAAACCAAATAATATAAACGAAATTTTAGAATTAAAAAAAATATTAGCAAAAGATCCAGATGTATATAAAGCTTTTCAAAGAAGTGTACTTACAGATTTAAACGAAAGCTCACTTAAAATGTCAGATAAGTTAGGAATAAGAGTTATTGATTCAAGAACTTTTGATAAATATTTAAATGGTGGGGGTGGTGAAAGAGGTTATAAAGTTGCTTTAAAAGAAATTTTTAATGTAGATTTTGTTAAAAATTTAGATTTATTAAATAATGCTTTAAAAATAACTGCAAGAAAAGCACCAGCAAGAGGTGAGGGTGTTTATGGAAGTGCGTTTAGTGATATTATTAGAGCAAAATTAGGTCAATTTACTTTACTTGGAAGATTATTTACTGCATCAAGAAGGGTTTATGCAAAAGCTGCCGAAAGAGTTATGGCAAATGCTTTACTTAATCCATCCAGTTTAAAAGAACTAATCGAATTAAGAAAATTAAAACCAAGCACAGAAAGAGCTGCTGTAATTTTAAGTAAATTAGGAGGATCTATTTTTATAGTAGATAATCAGGAATAATGCCAACTCAATCTCAAAAAAATGCACAGGAAATAATTAAATTACAAGGGGAGGTCAGATTAG
>CAXGTL010000036.1:0-3845 GCA_964012725.1 Candidatus Woesearchaeota archaeon | reverse complement strand
AATAACAATAATATATATAAATAAAAGAAAATTTGTTCAAAATATGCAAAAAATAGAGTTATTATCGCAGGATTTAATTAACAAAATCGCTGCTGGAGAGGTAATAGAAAAACCTTCTAGTGTTGTAAAGGAATTAATAGAAAATAGTCTAGATTCAGGTGCAACACAAATCAATATTGAAGTTATTGAAGGAGGAAAGTCATACATAAAAGTACAAGATAATGGTTATGGGATGTCTGAAAAAGATGCAATGTTGTCAATACGAAGACATGCGACATCTAAGATCAATACTACAAAAGATTTGTTTGAGATTTCTACTTTAGGGTTTAGAGGCGAAGCTTTGGCAAGCATTGCAGCTGTGTCTAATCTGAAGATGACAACAAAAACAAATGATTCATTAAAAGCATTATTTATAGAAGTTGAAAATGGTACAATTAAATATAAAGCAAACACTGGTGCGCCAACAGGAACCATTATTGAGGTTTCAAGATTATTCTATAACACACCTGCAAGAAAAAAGTATTTAGAAACAATACAAAACGAAGCAAGGCATGTGACAGATATTGTAATAAGATATGCTTTAATTAATCCGAAAGTTGCATTCAAATTAATTAGTAATACAAACTTAGTAATTAATTCTCCACAAACATCTGACACTTTGTCAAACATTGTTCAGATTTATGGAAGAGAAATTGGAAAATCATTATTACCTATTAATTATTCTGGTGGTTTTGTTGAAATAATTGGATTTATATCAAAACCAAGTTATACAAGAGCAGACAAAAATCAACAATCAATTTATGTTAATAATCGTTATATAAAAAATAAAATTATTTCGTCTGCTATACATGATGCATATAAAGAATTGTTAATGTTGCATAGGTATCCATTTGTTGTTCTAAATATTAATATTGATCCAAAAATGATTGATGTTAATGTGCATCCAACTAAAAAAGAAATTAGATTATCAAAAGAACAAAAAATATATCAAGCTGTTCATGATGCAATAACCAAAACTTTGAAAGAGAATGATTTAATACAAGAAAAAGTAATTACTGAAAAAGAAATGCAGAAACAGTTTCATCAAACAACTGAAACAATAAAACCTATACAAGAAAGTGAAGTAACTGAGTTACAATCAGATGAGTCAACAAAATTACAACAACAAAGACAACCAATACAAAGTCCATTAAAAGCAAATAAAATCATTGAACCAATAATGCAACAGACATTAACTAAATCTCAAACATCAGTTAAAACACAGAACACAATACAACACCTACCACAAACAAATATACTTGGACTTGCACATAATTGTTATATATTAGCAGAAACTCAGCAAGGCATTGCTTTGATTGATATGCATGCTGCAGAAGAAAGAATTAATCTGGAAGATCTAGAAAAACAGTTTGCTGATAAAGGAATTAAAACTCAGGAATTGTTACAACCAGAAACTATTTCTTTAAGTCCAACTGATTCACAACTACTTTTAACTAATGTAAACATATTACCTAGCTATGGATTCATAGTTGAACATTTTGGTGGAAATGATTTTCTTATAAGATCAACACCTGTGATCATGAACAAACAACAAAAAAAAGAATTACTTCTTGATATTTTAGACGAACTTAATGCAAACAAAGTTAAGTCAATTGAAGCTATAAAAGATAAAGTTGTTCGAAGAATGGCTTGCAGAAAGTCTATTAAGCAAGGTGATAGGATTGAGATTGCTGAAATGTATGCTTTGGTTAAGAAATTGTATGAGTGTAATAATCCTTATGTGTGTGCACATGGTAGGCCGACTATGATTGTGCTTTCTAAATATGATTTAGAGAAAAAGTTTAAGAGAGTTGTTTGATTATTTTTTGTAAATATTATCATGATGATCATAATCTTCAAATGAGATTATCTTATTCTTACGATCTATTACAAAAACTAATACAAAATGTCCTACATGGACTCTGTTGATGCCTTTCATATCATGTCCTAAGAATTTATAACTATGATTTGGTTCATCTAATATTTGATCTATTTTTTTCATAACTCTTGAATAATGGTTTGGATCTTTTTTCTTAAGTTTAGATAATTTTTTGGTTATTTCTTCACTATAAACATCTTTATACATTATCTAACCTCTTTTTCAAATCTTTTCCTAGAAAAGTGTTTGCCCTTCATAATTTTAGTTAATTTTGCTTTATATTCTGGTCTAAGTGCAGGTTCTAGAAACTCGTTTTCATATTTATCAATAATCATATTAATCACTTCTGACTTATTTTTAAATCCAAATTTACCTTTTAATATATTAATAACCCTATCTTCATGTTCTCCTAAACTTATTATAGCTTGTGGCATATTATCACCTTCATTATATTTTATAATGTTTTATTATATAATGTTATAAATCATTATAATATTTAAACCTTCCTATTTCATCATAACTTATCATAAGGACTCACCACCAGACTTATTCTTTTATTAGATACATGAGTATAAATTTGAGTAGTTTGGATATTAGAATGGCCTAACAAAAACCGTATATCTCCAAGAAGATTGCCATTATCAATTAAATGCGTTGCAAAACTGTGTCTAAATGTGTGTGGGTGAACATTTTTATTAATTTTAGCTTTTTTTGTAGCATTTTTAACAATTCTGTAAACAGTTTCAATGCTTATTCTACCTTTTTTACCATTTGATCCAACTCTACCACCAAACACATAATCTTGATAACCTAATTCATTAGCTAAAACATAATCTCTAAGTTCTTCTTTCAATCGTTTTGCAATTATAAACATCCTATCTTTTTTACCTTTACCTAACCTAATCCATCCAATGCCTTCATCAATACTTAAATCACAAACCTTTAACTTAACAAGTTCGCCAACACGAAGTCCAGCAGAATAAAGTAATTTCACAATAAGTTTATGCTTAACATTGTCAATAGAATCAATTATTAACTTAACCTCTAACTTTGTCAAAACAGTTGGTAATGTTTTAGGTATTTTAGAAAACTTCATTCCAATTTTCCAGTTATTATGCAAGATTTCAAAAATGAAAAACTTTACAGAAGACAAAGCAACATTAAGAGTGCTTCCACATTTATTTTGATCACATAAATGTTCAATATAATGTTTAACATCTTTTTTTGTGATAGTTCTAACACAATCTTTTTTACCACAGAAATCTAAAAATTTATCAACATAAAAACAATAAGTTTCTATGGTTCGTTTACTAAAACCTCTTCTTTTACATTCTTTTTTAATTAATTCTGATGGTTCTATTTTAATCACCTACATATAGATAGATTTTCCCCTTTATAAATTTCACACGCACTTGACCAGTGACCAGTGAAAAACAAGTACAGAGTACACAGCCCCAGAATTAAGCCATATAAGGTCACTGGACACATCATTAAAAATGACCAGTGACAAGGAAAAATCATATCCAAAGAATTATACCAATATAGCCCAAAATAACCCCAACATAACCAAAACATAACCCAAACATAACCCTTCAAATTCATAAATGAATTTGTAGATTCCACTCTCCCAGAGCCTTTATCAAGATAATAAGGAGATTGGAATCTATAAAGGGTTAGCCCCAATTTTTTCTGTTAATAGAACAGATTTTTAATAAAAAAAATACGTTTACACTCCTGTGTGCTCTCCATGTCCTTAATAAGAAAAAACTCTTCGGATTTTCTAAAAAGAAAATCCTTGTCCTCCCCACTTCGTAGGTCGGAGTGGCTAACCGATTTTAACTGGTTTCGTTCCGACCTCCCACTTTGTAGTCGGTCTCCACTCTCCCAAATTTTTGCTTCGCAAAAACTTCAGTTAAAATCTAGGTTA
>CAXGTL010000035.1:0-4849 GCA_964012725.1 Candidatus Woesearchaeota archaeon | reverse complement strand
ATAGACTTTGACCTTGGCGAAATACCAACACTTCCAGGTGGATTAGCAGAAATGGGAGACACTGTACAAGGTAGTAGTGTTCCTGTTGTAAAAACTAATAATGGTGGTGGAAGCGGAAGTAGTGGAGGATCAACAACTCCAAACACAACAACAACTGACACAGATACAGATACTCAAACAACAGACACACAATCTGATCAAACTCAAAACACACAAACAAAACAAACACAAGAAGTATCACCAGAACCAGGATATGAAAAACCACAAGGTTCAAACCTATTATTAATAATAACAATAATCATATTAATCCTTTTGATCATAGCAGGAATCATATTCTATTTAATTAAAATAAAAAAACCAAAACCCTCACCAATTTTAAATTATATTCATGAACATATGAAAAAAGGCTATTCTAAAGACCAAATTTATCAAAAGTTCATACAATCTGGTCACAAACCTGAACATATAGATCATTTGTTTAAAAAAATAAAATAAAATGTTAGAAGCATTCATTAAAAAACAAATAGAACATAATAAAACAATATATTACTTAGTTTCAGGTGTATTCTTTACTTTAGTTTCATTTTTAACATCATACCTACTCTTTAAACAATTCATAGGACTATCAACAATATTGTTTACAGTAATTTTAACATTACCCACTATTGGTTATTTAACAAAAAAACAAGTAAGAATAAAAAACAAAAACTTTTATCAAAAATATAAATCTTTTATTGACTTTTATTTATACTTTTTTATTGGTGTATTTCTTGTGCTTTTTGTAATAGGTATTATAGCACCTGAAATGGTTTTTTCATTACAAGACCTTTCCACTAAAACAATACAAAACATACCTGGAATGTTTCCTACAATTGAGCCATCACAAATGCAACAAGTTAATTCAGTTTTTTCTAATAATCTTTTTGTTATGATCATTGCTCTTATTCTCTCATTATTCTATGGTTCAGGTGCATTATTTTTAATAACATTTAATGCATCTATCTTTGCATCTGCATTAGCAGAAGTAATTAAGATCAAAGTTCCACACAAAGGAATTTTATTTCTTTATGCATTTGTATCGTGTAACATGGGCACAATGTTTATTCATATGATTCCTGAAGTTTTAGGATATTTTATTGCAGCAATTAGTGGTGGTTTATTATCAACTGCATTTGTTAATGAAAAATTTATGTCACATTCATTTAAAAAAATTATAAAAGAATCAAGTATACTTTTAGGAATAGCTGTTGTTATTCTTTATATTTCAGCTTTATTAGAAATTTTTGTTTCCAAACAATTAAACATCAACAATCTCTGTCAACAAACTTGGAATATGATAAACATCAGCATAATTGTTATAATAATTGGAATTTTAGTGTTTGAATTTGTCAGAAGAAAAAGAAAAAAAAGAACAATTAAACATGGTAAAGTTATGACAGAAAAAACATTCTAAAACTCATACAAATCATCAGCAGACTTTCTTAATAATTTATCAGCACTTTGTTTTATAACTTTCTCAACATTTGTTGAATTACAATATGGACACCTTAGTGCAACTCTTGATGTTTTTCCAATAGAAAACCTGTACCTACATCTAAAACATTGGAAATTATCTCTTATTTTTGATTTAACAGAACCTTTTTTTTCTAATTTCTTTGTTTTTATTTTATCTAAGCAAGGAATACATATAAGTTCACCATCAATATCACATTTGACATTACTAACATGCACTTTTTGTCTACACCTTTTACACATAATCTCTTCCCATATTGCCATATATTTATAGTTAGTAAAATATGTATATAAAGATTATTGTGGTGTAGTATTTGTGTTTATATTGTCTCTAATATATCTTTTTTATTATAATTAACATTATTATTTTTTAATATTTCTTCAAATTCAAGAGAATTATTTATTGGTATTTTTATTGCACCATTTACTAATCTTTGACCTTTAAATTCTTTAATTATCCCTTGTGAATTTCTTCCTGCTAATATATAATTAAACTTTACTTTTTGAGTATGATTTAATTTCTTAAGATTATACCAAAAAAGAGTATATGCTTTGAATCCAATAATTTCTGATAATTTTTTATTCTTAAATAAACTTATACCTTCTAATAATATTCCTGTTCTGGCAAAAAAATCACTAGAAAATAAATCTGTTAATTTTATTTGTTTAATATCTATGTTCTTATTTAATTTTTTTAATTTAGATTTTATTTCTTGAATTTTATTTAGTCTGTCTTTTAAATTTCCTTTTAAGAATATTACTATTAAATCTATATCTTTAGGAGATATTTTTCCTTTGACTGTAGATCCATATATTATAATATCAAATATATTTTGATCTTTTTTTTCAGATTCCAAGTATTTTTTTAATTTTTTCAGCATCTTCTTTTAATAATTCTGCAGATTCTTTGTCCATTTTATGTGTATAACTATCCTGGTAAAATGGAAAATCTCTGTCTACTATTTTATATATTTTTGGAAACTTTTCTTCTAAAATTCTAAATCTATTTGTGTGTGATGAAGGAACATGGCCTTCTTTCTTTAAGATATATAAATCACATAATGCAACTAATGCTTTAAAGAATAAAGTAGTTGCGCTATTATATTTTGCATCTTTAAATGCAGATAAGCCTAGATTAAAATACTCATTAAAATTTTCTATTAATATTTTTTCTTTTTCACTCATGTTGTAATATATAACGTAGGGGTTCTATTTAAACTTTGTGGTTGTATTGTACATATAATTGTATTGTACAACAGATTACTTTAATTTATCCTTTTTGGTTGTATTGTACATCTTCTTGTAGATTTGCTGTACTAAAGTGTAGTAAAATTAGTGTATAAAGATTATTGTAGTGAAATGTATGGGTTAACTTTATAAAGACATATAAAATTCTATATATCATGGCAACAGAAACAGTTGAAGCATTGATTCAAGGTGGAAAAGCAACAGCAGCACCGCCTCTAGGACCAGCTTTAGGACCAATGGGAGTTAATATTGGCCAAGTTGTAGCAGAAATCAATAAAAAAACAGCTTCATTTCAAGGTATGCAAGTACCAGTAAAAGTAATTATAGATAAAGATACTAAAGAATTTTCTATAGAAGTTGGTACACCTCCAGCAAGTGCTTTAATTAAAAAAGAAGCTAGACTAAAAAAAGCAGCATCCAACCCTTTGACTGAAAAAGTTGCTGATTTAAAAATTGAACAAATAATTAAAGTTGCAAAAATGAAAGAAGATGCTTTGTTAGGTAAAAATTTGAAAAATAAAGTAAGAGAAATTATAGGTACATGCCAATCAATGGGAATTTTAGTTGAAGGAGTTCCTGCTCAAGAAACTTTAAAATTAGTTGCTGAAGGTAAGTTTGACACAGAAATTAAAGAAGAAAAAACAGAAATCAGTGCAGAAGAAATGAAAGAGTTAGAAGAAGAGAAAAAGAGATTAGCAGCAGAGATTGAAAAGAAAAGAGTAGTCTTTGAAGCAAAAGCAACTGAAATTATGCAACAAATGGAAGGGAAACCAAGAAATCAAATCAAAACAAGAATGGTTGAAGCTAAGATACCACAAAAGATCATTGATGAAAAACTGCCTGTTGAAGTTACAGCAACACCAGGCGCAGCACCTGCGGCTAAGAAATAGATTTCTTAATTAGTTTTACAATTTTAAATACAAATCTCTATATAGCAATATTTATAAACTAAATCACCATAAATCTATATATATATGGTAAAAAAAAGTAGGTGTGGTATATTTAGTAATAAAAGTTCTCAGATTAGTGTCTTCATCATAATTGGAATTCTTATAATAATAATTGCAGGTTTCATATTTGTCTTAACAAGAGGTGATGAACAAATAACACCTGAAGATCAATTCTTAATATTAGAAGATAAATCATCAATAATAAGAAACAATATTGAAACATGTTTATCAAATGAACTAAAATCAGCAATGGAATTCATATCATTGCAAGGAGGATATGTATATAAGCCACAGTTGGGCCTTGAAAGACAAAACTATAATATTGCTTATAATTATTATTTAGGTGTTAATCTTTTACCAAGTTTTGATGAAATACAGACTGAAGAAATTTCACCTTATATAAAAGAAAATTTACCTAAATGTTTACAAGAATTTGATATTCAACAATATGTGTCATATGATGAGATAGATATTACAACAAATATTGAAGATGATTATGTCCAAGTAAATTTGGTTTCACCTATTATATTATCAGTTCTTGACCAGAAAAAAACATTTAATGATTTTTCAGTTAAACAAGAAACAAATTTAGGAATTTTGTTAGACACTTCTTATGACATAATTGAACATATTAAACAAGACCCTAACTGGATAGATATTGGATATTTAGAATCTCTTGATTTAGAGGTTGAAGTCATACATATTGATGATAAAACAATTGTCTATAAAATAAATGATCCTTATATTGATGATTTTTATTTCATGTTTTCAGCATTATTTACAGACAATTCTCCTCCTGATTTATTCACATTTTCAGATTATAGTATAAGACTTGCTGATACATTGGAACTCAAATCATATGCATTAGACTTTGACAATGACGATCTTAAATATTCATCATCTTCACCACAAATAGATATTAACTCAGCAACAGGTTTAATCACATTCAAGCCTGCATCAAAAGGGGAGTTCAACTTTGACATCAAGGTTGAAGATCAAAATGGTATGTTTGACATAGAATCATTAAAGGTGGTAGTTATATGAATAATAAAATCAATATAAATAAACAAATACACAAACAATTAACATCTTTGTTCATGATATTTGTGATTCTGTTTAGTAGTGTTGGTGTATTTGGT
>CAXGTL010000034.1:0-5239 GCA_964012725.1 Candidatus Woesearchaeota archaeon | reverse complement strand
TTTTTCTTCATATTAATCATTTATAGCAATTATGTTTATTAATCTTACCTTTTTTTAATCAATTTCCTAAACAAACCCATCACAACAAAAGCTTCCCTTTTAGTTAAAAAAGCTTTATTTATAATACGTTTCCAAACTAATTTTTGTGTACTCTTCTTTTCTTTAGTAGAAAATTTAAGTCCACCTAAGATCTTATTCAACATCTTTAGAATTTGTTTCTTATCAACATCTTGAGCAGGATTAATTCTATCTAATTTTGTTTCTTTCCCACTTACTTTAAATAATTCATATAAAACAACAGCAACAGAATGACTTAAGTTTAAAGTAGGATATGTCTTAGACGAAGGAATTGTTACAATTAAATCACACTTTTCTATTTCTTTATTTGTAAGACCAATACCTTCTCTACCAAAGAGTATTCCTATCTTTATTTTATTCCCTAACATTGCTAATTTCTTAGCCAATTGTTCAGGCAACAAAGGCAATCTATTAACATTATAATCACTGCCTAGCTTTGCAGTTGTTCCAATTACATAATCAAACTTAGGAATCCTCTTCACTAACTTTGCTTTCCGCAATATATCTTGTGCATGCTTAGCTCTGTTCTTTACTTCAGTAGATTTACAATCACATTTAGTATTAACAATAACTAAATTAGAAAAATCAAAGTTCTTCATAGTCCTACAAACAGCACCTATATTACCAGCTATTTCAGGTTCAACTAATACAATTGATATCATTAATTATAATATATAGAAAGTGTTTAAAAAGTTATTGTATATCTAAAGAACCAGAACGAACTTTTTGTTCTTCTTTATTTTCTTTATCAATATTATATTTTCTTTCAAACAAATCATTCACTGATTTTACTGTTCTTATTCTTTGTATCATTTTGGATATTGTGATGTTTCTTCTAATTTTTTATCGTATTTAGTATAAACTGTTTCTCCTTTACCATTGTCTTTAACATTTTTAGTGAGAGCCATTTCTATAACCCTTTTTTGTAAATCACTACCATTTTTTAGATCTCCTTGTGAGCATTCAATAACAATTTTAGAAACTTCATTTAAATTATGATCGTGCTTATCAAAGTTAGGACCATCATCGCATTCATTTCCTAGTTCTGTTGTTATCACAGGATTTCCATTTATTATTTCTTTTTTCAGTTTCATTTTGTCTATCACATATGGTAAAGTGAGTAACCTAAGAGTCTAAAGAATTATTATGCAGTTATTAAAGCTTTGGGGGGATTAATAAGCATGATAACCCTTAGGTTCTCTATTGAATACTAATATGAGAACTACTATATAAATCTTTCCTTTGTTTGTCACTTATTAGTGGTTAATCCTAAAGGGAAACCTTTAAATATATAGTATTTTATATATAAAAATATGAAAAAAGATAAACCTTCTACAAAAAGAACAAAATTCAGATGTACTAAATGTAAATATGAATTTTTACCTTGGAAAAAAGAAAGAACAAAGCCATTTGATAGATGTCCATATTGCGGTACAGAAGGCTCTGTAACTGAGAAAAAGCACGTTTTAGAAGAACTGTACTAAACTATATAGAACTAGTTCATGTTTTGCTTAAGGTCAAAATTCTTTGTGAATCTTGAAGTTTAATCTTTACTCTATTGTTTTTCTCAAGATCTTTCAAATACCTATAAAATGAGGTTTTACCACACAATCCTTGTTGTTCTACAATAAGCACATAGAGCTCGTAAGCACTAAATTCTTTAGTTTCAAGCAGTGTAATCACTTTATTCTTCACTATTCTAGACTTATTCTTTTGAAATTGCTTAACTAACTGCATCTCTATCGGCACCCGTTCACTTCCTTTGGAACTAGTTCCATTGGAACTAGAGGGGTGTCTACTTAGAAGTTTATCTATCTGATCAACTAAAATAGTCATTTTTTCATTATTCTTTCGAACTAATTCCCCTAAATTAAGCTGATTCTGCTTTAGAAGCTCAATTTCTTGCTTTAATACACCAAAATTAGCACTTAATTTAACAATAGTATTAGAATTAGAAGATATATCCTTCTTAGACTTAATAAAAGCCTTTTTCACCGCTTTTTCAAAGCTTAACTCAGTTCTACTCAGTTCCCCCATACATTATCAAAAGAAACTAGTTCTTAATAAAGATTTTGTGAGTATAGAATAAGAGTAAAAATCAACAGAAACATTTGTGTCCAAGAACTATTTTCTGACCAGCAATTTGTTCTAAAAAACCAGTAACAATTAAAGATGAAACAGCTTGTTTTTGTTTAGTATCTAATTGAGTATACTTTATATCATCATTATTATTAAATCGATAAACTATAACATGCGCGAATGTATCAAGAACATCATTTTTCCATAAATCAGAAAGAAATTTAGAAATGCCAAAAGTTTGTTTGCTGTATTCAGTACATATTGTATAAAGTTCATTTACTTTTTGATATAATATATCATCTTGTATTGCTAAAGCCATAATATTGTGAGAATTTTAATCAGTATTTAAAGCTTTCTATTTTTACCACTTATAAGTTAGTAATAAATCAGAGAACAAACCTTTTTAAACTAATTCTATATAATTAACCATATGAAAACAATAATCATAACAGGTTCACCAGGAACTGGCAAAACAAGATTAGCTAAGAAGTTAGCTAAACAAAAACATTACGAATATATCAATGTAGCAAAGCTAGTTAAACAAGGCAAACTCTATGATAAATATGATAGAAAAAGAAGAACATATGTAGTTGATACAAAAAAACTAAACAAATTCTTAATCGAAATAATAAAAACATACAAAAACAATAAAATAAAAGGCATAATCATAGACTCTCACATGTCACACTTCTTACCAAAGAAGTATGTAGACTTGTGCATTGTGACAAAGTGTGAATTAAAAAAACTAAAAAAGAGACTACAAAAAAGAAAGTATAATAAAGCAAAGATCAGAGAAAACCTAGACTGTGAAATATTTGATGTTTGCCTAACAGAAGCAAAAGAAAGAAAACATAAAATAAAGGTTGTTGATACTAATAAAAGAAAGAAAACATGAAACAAATATCATCATTTGGAATAAAAGAAATAACAAAAGAACTACAAGTTCTAATCAACTCTAAGATAGACAAAGTCTTCATGGATAACAATAATGAAATGTATTTACAATTACATACACCAAACCAAGGTAAAACTTTCCTTAGAATAGAAACAGGAACCACACTTCATTTAACAGAATTCAAACCAGCATTTAAACAAGCAAATTCATTCTGCACAAGTTTAAGAAAATTAATTAATAATGCTAGAATCAGATCAATTAAACAAATTGACTTTGAAAGAATTATAAAAATAGAATTAGAAAAACAAACAACATCCTACCTAATCTTAGAATTCTTTTCAAAAGGAAATATAATATTAACAGACAATAAAAACATAATTATCAACTGCATATTCAAACAAAAGTTCTCAACAAGATCAATATTACCAAAACAAGAATATAAACATCCAAAACTTAAATATAATATATTAGAAATAACTAAAGAAGATTTAAAAAAAATGTTAGAAACAACAGAGAAAGAATCTTTAGTAAAAGCTTTAGCTATTGAACTTGCCCTAGGAGGTAAATATGCAGAAAAATTATGTGAAATCTCAAGAATTAATAAAGATCTTAAACCAATACAAGTAAAAAAGATAGACAAATTATATTCATCAATAAAAGAATTAAAATTGATTATACCACCAGAGTTCAAAACTTTAAATGATTATCTCAATATCCAATATCAACAAGAACTATCAGAAACAAAAACAGATACAGAACAATCATATGAACAAGAAATAACTAAAGTAAGGAAGATGAGGGATATACAAGAAAAAGCAATTAAAAACTATAAAAAAGGTATAATTGACAATGATAAAAAAGCAGAATTAATTTACCAAAACTATCAATTAGTAGATAATATCATAAAAGAACTAAAACAAATAGAAAAAAAGCATACTTGGCAAGAAATAAAAAAGAAACTTAAGAATCATAAGGTTATTAAGGAAGTTGATGTCAAGAATAAAGAAGTTGTGATTGAATTAAAATAAAAAATTATTCTTTTAAATAAAGCTTATTAAACAATTCATTTTCAGGATCTAAACTATCTATAAGTTGTTTAATCAAATATGTTATCTGAAATTTCTTAATATTTCTTTATTTACTATTCTTTCTGCAACTTCATACATTGATTCATTCCCTAAACTTAGTTGCTGAAGTCTTTTCTGTATAATCTCTTGGATTTTACTATTGGCATAATCAAAACTTTTTCCTTCTACTTCACAAATAGCTAAAACCTGTGCCCCAATATTAACTATGTAATCTGGCGCAAAAACAATCCCTCTTTCTTGCATTTGTTTTACAGATTCCAAACCTGCTGATAGAGGATTATTAGCAGCACCAATAACTAAATCACAATTTAATTTTTCAATATTCTCAGCTGTTAAAGTATCTCCACAAGCATTTGGTGAAAAGATATCGCAACTAACAGAATATATCTCTTCAGGACTTACACTTTTTACTTCATATTGATCAACAAACGATTTCAGTCTATCAGAATTAACGTCTGTTACAATAACTTCTGCTCCTTCTTCAATCAATCTTCTGACTAAATCTGAGCCAACACTCCCAATACCTTGAACAGCAATAACTCTGTCTTTCAAACTCTGATTTCCATATCTCTGTTCACAAAGTGTTTTCATAGCAACAACTACTCCATATGCAGTAGCTTCTCCACCATCGCCTATGCCAATAGATGGTAACCCGTCAACATATTGAGTTTCTTTTGCCATATACTCTAAATCACTAGGAGAGATATTAATGTCACAACCAGTTTGAAATCTACCGTTAAGAGATTGAACAAATCTACCATAGCTTCTAAGCATTTCAGGAGTTTTTTGTGTTTCAGGATTTCCAATAATTACAGCTTTTCCTCCACTATATCCTCCATTATCTTCATCGCCAATTATAACACATTTTTTGGTCATAGCATTTGCTAATCTCAAAGCATCCTCAATACCTTCTTCATCAGAAGAGTAATTCTTCATTCTAGTTCCACCATTACCTCTATTGTGGTAGATTGTATTAAGAGCAACAATAAACAGACAACCAGAGTCTGCATCATATTTGATATGCAGTTCATTACAATTATTTTGTTTTTGTACTTTACTTACATATTCTTTAGGAAAACCTCTTTTTAGGTTTTCAACA
>CAXGTL010000033.1:0-5525 GCA_964012725.1 Candidatus Woesearchaeota archaeon | reverse complement strand
TGTGAGTTTTTAGATAATAGTCAGAGTGGAGTAAAAAGTTTTTTTGTTAAAATGGTTTATAAAAGGAATAAAGGTGACAAAGCATGGTCTTTGTTTAAAGATTTAGTTAGGAAGATAAAGTAAAAGTGATTTGAAAATTAAGGAAAAGATAAATAAAAAAGAAAGATGAAATTATCAATAATAATACCAATATATAATGAAGAAAAAACAATTAGAGAATTGTTAAAGAAAGTCATTGCTGTAGATATACCTTTGAAAAAAGAAATCATATGTATTGATGATGGTTCTGTTGATAGTTCTGGTGATATTGTAAAAGATGTTATTGAGGAGTGTA
The DNA here is from genome assembly GCA_964012725.1 of Candidatus Woesearchaeota archaeon. GTDB lineage: Archaea > Nanobdellota > Nanobdellia > Woesearchaeales > CAXGTL01 > CAXGTL01. Next base: position 5,191 of record CAXGTL010000033.1, on the reverse strand, counting down.
ATGATATATCTTATTATTATAAAAAGAATAAAGGCAAAGGTTCTGCAATCAGACTTGGGTTTAGAAAAGCAACTGGTGACATTTTCATAGTACAAGATGCTGATCTTGAATATGATCCAGAAGATTATAACAAATTGTTAAAACCTATTCTGGATGGAAATGTTAAAGTTGTATATGGATCAAGATATTTGTCTGAAGTTGGTCATTTAGAACAACATCATTTAACATATAGGATTCATAAGTTTGGAAACAGATTTTTATCATTTATGACTACATTATTGTATCATGCAAAGATTACAGACATGGAAACTTGTTATAAAGTGTTTACAAGAGAAGTTTATGAAAGATTAAGATTACATTCAAATGATTTTGCAATTGAACCAGAAATCACATCAAAAATCTTAAAAAAAGGATTTAAAATTCGTGAAGTTAATATTAATTATTATTCAAGAGATTTTGATGAAGGTAAAAAGATTACATGGGTTGATGGTGTGAAAGCTTTGCTTTATTTGGTGAAGTATAGGTTTATGAATTAAGATGGCAGGAATAAGGAAGATAAAGTGGGAATATGTGATTTTAATATTGATAATTCTACTTGGATTTGGTGTTAGATATTATGGAGTTCATGCAGATTATGGTTTTGATGGAAATGATGCTCCGTTCTTTGCAACATTTGGTTTAAGAGTTGCATCACTTAATAATCCAATACAAACATTTGCAGAGTTGATGAACTTTAGATGGGGAGCTGTAACTCCTGTAATCCTTGCACTTAATTTAATTATATTAAAAGTTTTAAATATTACTATAACAGAGAAATTAATAACATTACCAATAGTATTAATTGGTACATTGACTATTTTTGTTATATATTTGCTTGGTAAAGAACTTAAAAATAAATATGTTGGTTTAATGTCTGCTTTGTTTTTAGCTATTCTTCCTCTTCATGTTGCACAATCAAGAAATATAGGTGGAACTTGGATAATTTCTCCTTTTTTATTAACATTAAGTGTTTATTTGTTAGTTAAGTATTTTTATGATAAGAAGTATGGATTTTGGGCAAGTCTTGTTGTGTCATTATATTTAATATCAACAAGTTTGTTTGGTGGATTGATTGTTTTGATTCCTTTTATTGCGATACTTTCTTCACACAGTTTGTTTGGTGGTTTGAAGAAAATATTTAAGATAAAGAATTTTGTTCTGCCTGCTCTGTTTTTGTTAGTTCCTGTTGTTAGTTATATTATATTTTCATATTATGGATTCAAAGACTTTGGATTTATTGGACACATATTTCATAGAGGTGGAGGAGGAATTGGGTTTTATATTGTGACTTTGTTCAATGACTTTGTTAAAGATGCTGGAATTTATCTTGTTGTATTGTTTATTGGTGCAATTGTTTATGGTATGTTTAAACTATGTGGTGTTGTTAAAGAAGATAAAAAGTTTAATAAAGAAAATGGTGAAAAAGAAAAGAATAAAGAAATAATTCCATTAATATGGGTAGCAATCTATACTGCGCCGTTCTTGTTCTTAGTTAAACCAGAGATGACTGAAATAAGTACATATTTGAATTCTATGATTATTCCATTGATAATATTGGTTGGTATTTTTGTTTATGATGTTGTGGAATGGTTAAGTGATAAGAATAATATGTTGTATAAATATTTCAAGTATTGTTTTGTTTTAGTTATTGTTTTGATTCTTGTTTTAACATCAATCACTATGTTTGGTGTTGTGCATAGGGTAAGTTGTAATGGCGATGTTAATAATTATCAAATGCTTCAGGGAAGTGATTATCAAAATACAGGTGCAAAAACTGCTGGTTATTTTGTAAGAGAAAATTATAAAGATGTTAAGATATTTACTGACCTAAGGCCTGCAACTGGTCATTATTATTTACATATGCCTGTTATTAGTTCAGTTGATATGGATGATACTGAATTATTTTCTTATTTTGGTTCAATAAGCAATGATATTGATTTGGTGATAGTTAAACAAAAGAATTTAGTTTTTATTGAGCCTTATTTAGGTGGGTTTAGTAAAGTGATTGAAATACAGAACAATGGCAAAGTTGTGATGACTATGTTTGAGAAGGTATATGGTGACGATAATAATTACCTAAGTAGTGCTGTTTTACATACAGAACATTATGATGCATTGTTTGATGAAAAGTATGGTAATGTTAATGATCTTAATTATGGATTAGATGAACAAATAAAAGGAAATAAAATGTTAAATAGTCTTATGAATAAAATTAAAGGAGGAGTATTTGGATTTATACTTAATTAAAATGAAAAGAAAAAAAATATTATTAATAAGTCCGTCATCAGCTGTGTCTGTATACAAAGAAGCAAAAGTAAAAGAAGCATTAGAACATATGCCATACCTTTCTTTAGCATATCTCGGTGCAATGCTTATAAAACATAAACATGAAGTAAAAGTACTTGACTTATCATTATTTGAGAATCCAAGAAAAGCATTGTTAAAAACATTGGATGACTTTCAACCAGATTATGCTGGAATATCGTTCACAACTCCGCTTTATGATGAAATGATAATGTTATCAAAGTTAATTAAAGAATATGATAAAAATATTATTGTTATTGGTGGAGGTCCACATAGCAGTGTATTACCAAGAGAGACTTTAATGGAAAGTGAACTTGATATTATTGTAATTGGTGAAGGAGATTATACAATTATTGAGATTGTAAGTGGAAAAAGTTTGAGTAAGATCAAAGGTGTTGCTTATAAAAGTGGTAGTAGAGTTGTTGTTACACAACATCGTGATTTTATAAGAGATATGGATAAACTTCCCTTACCTGAATGGAGCTTGTTTGATCTAAAAAAATATTATGTTCCGCTGTTAAGAGCAAAACTTAATCCTGTTGGTCCAATTGAAACAAGCAGAGGTTGTCCTTTTACTTGTTCATTTTGTAATAAATCAATACATGGAATTACATTCAGACCAAAGTCTCCAAAAAGAGTTGTTCAAGAAATAGAAAACATGTTAGATGCTGGTTTTAGAGAAATTCATGTTAAAGATGATGGATTTACAACTAATATTCAGCGTGCTAATAAAATCTGTGACATGATTATTGATCGTGGGTTAGAATTTCCATGGAATTTAGCTAATGGAGTTCGAGTTGACAGAGTTAATAAAGAATTTTTTATTAAAGCAGAAAAAGCAGGATGCCATAGTGCAGGAGTAGGTATAGAATCTGGTTCTCAAAAAGTTATTGATAGTTTAAATAAAAATATTACTTTAGATATGGTTAGAAGAACTGTTAAATTGTTTGGTAAAAGTGGAATTGAAAGTATTGGTTATTTTATTATTGGTGCTCCTTCTGATACTGATAAAACTATTAAACAAACAATTAAGTTTGCATTATCATTAAAAGGATTGGATATGGCTAAAGCAACTGTGTTTATGCCGTTCCCAGGAACACCTGCATTTATTGATCTTGATAAAAGAGGGTATATATTATCAAAAAATTGGACAAATTATAATTATCATTCATTAAATGTAAGAAAAGTGTTTAAACATCCTAATCTTAGTTGGGACAAGATTTATGATTATCATAACTTGTTTCATAGAAAGTTTTATTTTAGGCCAAGTAAAATGGTTGAAGTTGGTTGGAAGAGTTTTAAAGATAGAACTTTGTTGTATAAAGCAAGGGCTGCATTGAAAACTAAGTGGTAGTTGATGAAAGTGAAGAAAAGTGGAAAGGGGATAGAGAATAAGTTGTTTTACATAGGTGTTATTGTGTTTATTGCAATGTTTTTTGTGTTTTATCCACAATTTATGTCAATCTCTGATGAAAATATCCACCTAAGTATGGTAAACCAATTGTCGCAAGGCAAAATAACAGTTGATGATGTTTTTGATTCTCATATGTATTTTGAAAAAGATGGTGTGTTTGCTCCTAGGTATCCTATTGGTAACTCTGTTGTGTTACTTCCTTTTTCTTTTTTTAATTGGAGATTTATATTTTTATCTGGCTTAGTTTTGCATTTGTTAAATACATTTGTCTTAGTGAAGATATTTAAGAAGTTTAATCTTAATAAGATGTATGCACTTCTTTATCTTTTATATCCTGGATATGTATTTTATTCAAGAACAATTATGAGTGAAATGCCAACAATTACTTTTACTTTGTTAGGTTTTTACCTGTATCTGAAAGCTGATAATGGTAATAAGAATGAAAATAATAAGAACATGTTGTATGCTGGTTTAATGTGGGGAATTAGTTGTTTAATAAGGCCGACTAATGCTTTAGTTATAGTTGGAGCAGGAATTCCTATGTTTTACAGAGCTGTGAAAGCTACATTAAGTCGTGGAAAAATAAATATAAGAAAACTATTGAATAATGATAATAAAAAACTAATTTATCTTGGTTTAGGTGTTATCCCTGCATTTGCATTAACTTTATTATATAATTATTATATAACTGGAAATATTTTTGAATTAGTGTATAGTAATGCTGGTGTTAATGTAGGTAAAGCATTGTTTGGTTTTTCAAGTCTTTTAATATATTGGAAACCAATAGTGATTATGTTATTAGTTTATCCTTTAATGCTTTTATCTCCATTTATTATGAAATATAAGAAAAAAGCAGAGATTTTGTGGATAATTGTTCTGTTTATGATTGTTCTTGGTAAATCCAATGTCATAAGATATGATTGGATTACAAATTTAGTTGTAGGCCATAGATATTTTTTTACAATAATTCCATTGATGTTAATTCCATATTCTATGTTTTTAAAGAAGTATTTTAAGCGTCTTAGAATTTTGATTGTGCTTTGTATGGTTCTGTTAATAATTGCTTGTCCAATATTAATGTATAAACAAGATACTTATTCTGATGGTAAAAGTGAAATTATGGAACAAATATGTGATGCTGTGCCTGAAAATAGTGTTGTTGTTGGTTATTTTTGGCCTGATATGTTTTATTTGAATAATTATTTTGGTAATAATTATAAAATTCTTGATATGAATAATCTAAAACTAAGTGGATATGAAGGTGATTATTATTTAGTTCATTATAATAATAAAGAACTACAGGATATTGTTACAAATGAAGATGATTTGATGAAATTAGATGAAAGCGAAGTATTGTTTAATGAATTATCATTATCAAATGGATTTGAACTGTTTCTTGATAAAGGTGATTTGAAAGTTTATTATGTTGGTTGA
>CAXGTL010000032.1:0-6646 GCA_964012725.1 Candidatus Woesearchaeota archaeon | reverse complement strand
AAGTAAAAGAAAACCGTAGGTTGTCAATCAACCTTGAGTACAAACTTAAAGGAAGGTTAAGCGAAGGAAACCTTGGTGTCCTCGCGTAGACTCAAGGGTTTGCTCAAAAATTACTGAAAAGCTAACCTTTATTCTTCCTCAGTTCTGCGACCCACCAAGCACCTTAACAAATGTTTAGGGCTGCTCCGATCAAGGTCTGACCCGATTCGCATCTGCAAGATCAAAGCGGACAAAACATCAACGTTGGAACAAAGGACTTTCCAACTCTCTTATCACGCCCCCTCTTACAGTCTGCCATAAAGCCCATTTGCAAATAGCGGAGGGCTAACCCGCTAACCTAGTCTACATAAAAACATAAGAATTAGGGTTTTTAAGATTAACTTTTATATTTTTTTCGTTCGTAAATATATATATCACTTATAGCTTCCAATTTTTTTTAATTAATCTTGTTGTGTTAGGTTCTCTACAAAGCAACATATCTACACCATCACTATACTTCCTCTTTCTTTCAACACCTTCAAAATAAACTGGCTCATTACATTCAATAGGATCTATATACCTGAGTTCTACAAGACTTCCTTTAGGAATATTCCGTCTTTCCACATCTCTTGATTTCATTTTTTTCTTTTAACAAATATTCTTCTTAACAAGAATAAGATAATTATTAAAATAATTAGTGCTTCTAAAATTAAAAACCATATTAAACTATTTGTTGGTTTTTCTACTTCTTTATCTATATCTATAATAGATAGTGGTACAGAGATACTGCTTGTAGGAGAACTTATTAAAGTAGGGAAATTAAGATTCATTGTTCTTCTACTTCTTTTAGAACTAGAACCTCCTCCATCATTATCATTTTCATCATCGTTATCTTCGTCTTCTTCAATTTGACAGCAAATCTTTATATCATAATCATTTATTCCTCCAATATGTGCATTTGAGTTAGAAGATAATGATAGCATACTTATTTCATTACTATTACAACTAGAAGAACTTCTGCAACTTAAATCAGAATAACAGACCTCAAAAGAATAAGTTGTTCCATCTGGAATTTCTGCATGAGCATTAGTTTCTGAAGATAAACCTATTATTTTATTTTGTCCATCACAAGTCAAGCTGCCTGAAAAATCACAGTATAAAATATAATCATAATTTCCTTCACTTGCCAGTTCTCCATGAGCATTTGCAGTACTAGACAATGCCATTATAATTTTATTAGAGTCTATGTCTGGAGTGTCTGCAGAAATAATTTCACAATTTTCTTCTGTAGCTGAAATTAAGGTAGTTACTGCTAAAAACAGAATTACCAAACTTATCATTAGTTGTTTTTTCATTTTTTTTCATTTTCTCACCCCTTACTTTATTATTTTCTTTTCTTTGAATTTAATACAACAATTATTAATAAAAGCAAAATTATTATCCCAAATCCAAGTGCAAAAACAAATAAATAATTATTATTTGATAATTTCTCGCTATCTATGACTCTAAGTTTTTTAGATTCTTTTTCTATTTTTATAACTTCTGTTCTTTTTTCTTCATCTATAAGATTTGTAAAACTTCCATCAAATCCTGTTGTTAATGATAATGCTTTAAAAACAGAGATTGTTTCTGTTCTTTCGTCGCTTCCATCATCAAATACCACCTTTGTTTTTAACAAATATTCTCCTTCTTCTGCATCACTAGGAATTTTTACAAAAAACATCTGAGTAGAGAAATCATCATCCCCATATTCTTCTAATTCAAAAGTTTCACTTCTTTCAGAAATTTCTAAAACACTATTTTCTAAAGTTACATAAATATCTTCGTCATTGCTTCCAATATTCTCCACATCAACAAATATATTAATTTTATTGCCAGAATAAACTGTTTGAGGGGTGAATGTTACATCTTTAATGATAACGTCATGATTTTCTCTTTCTAAATTAATTTCAACTGCAGCTTGATCACATTCATTATCTTCTTCATTATCTTCATATGCTTTGACAAAGATTACATAATCATCACCATCATTAAAATTATCTAGAAAATCTATTTCTAATTTAAATGTTTCACTATCTCCTTCATTTATTTCTTCTTCATCACTTTCAACACTTTCTTCTTCATCGTCTTCATCAATATTATATAATGATGCTTCAACAATAATATCTTTATCTTCATCAGCATCATTTGTTACTTCTACTCTTATTTTTATTGTGTCTCCCACTTGGAAGTCATCTCCTTTATCTGGCTTTTCAATTTCTAATTCCAAATCACCTTGAATTCCTTCTTCACATAAATCCAAGTCATCAAATGAATCTAAATCAAATTCACTTTCACTTTCTCCAACTTTGAAAGAGCTGAAATGATCCACTTCAAATACAACTATTCCACTACTTGTTGGTGCATCAGTAAAACTAATAACATCACAAAAATCACATTCAGTTGTTATTTCACTTGATGTTGTAGTAAATCCATTATTGTAAAAAATCTTTGGAACTTTATCATAACTTAATCCTGTTAAAGTTATTGTTGCTGATTTATTTAACTGGGAATATTTTGAAGAATTTATTGCAACAATTCCATTTTCAATTTTAACATTATTATCTAAATCTAAAACATTGCTTAAATCTAAAACTTCACCACTAAAATTAATTTTTCCATCTGTTTCTGCAAGAACAATATTTTCTGCAGAGCTTAAATTAGATATTGCTGAAAAATTAGTTGTTCCACTTCCTGTAAATGTATTTGTTATGGGAATATTAGCCACAGTTAAATACCATGTTTTTGAAATTGTTGTATTTCCATCTGAAACAATTGCTGTAATATTAAAGATGTCTGAACTATTTGAAGTTGTTTGCGTAATATTTTTACTGCTTCCTGTTCCACTAGAAGTTCCATTAATATACCATGTTATAGTTAATGAATCACTATCATCATCACTTGTGCTAACTGAAAATATTTGGCTAGTTCCATTCTTTATTATTGAATCTGATATTGGAGAAGAACTTGTTATTGTTGGTGCATCATTTGTGTTATTTACTGTAATGGTTATAGTTTGATATGCTGTTGCAGTTCCATCACTTAATGAAAAGTTGATTAAATTAGTTCCAACATTACTATTTGTAGGTGTCCAACTAATACTTGCAAAGGTATTATTTGTTTTAGTAATTGTAATTGAACTAAGATTTGAACTATATGTTAAAGTGTCTGAATCAAGATCTGAGCCACTTATATTAAAAGTCAAAGTTGAATCTTCGTTTACAGAATAATTAATTATGGTATCCAAAGTTGGAGCTCTATTATTATTTGAAACTGTTATTAACCATGATCTTGCTGTTCCAGAATTATTATTTGTATCTTTAAAAGATAATTTAATGGTATGTGAACCAGAATCATTAAATGCAGGTGTGTAATTAAAAAATATTGTTTCATTATTTGTTGAAGTTGTTCCAGTTGAATTTTGAAGATTATCAATTGTCCAATTATAAGTCATATTATTTCCATCTGAATCAAAAATTGTTGCATTAAATTCTAATGTTTGATTTTCAGATATTGTCGAATTTGTAAGTGGTGCATAAACAGTTATGTTCGGAGCATTATCAAAATCTGTTGTAAATTGCCATGTTGTTGAAGCACTAGAATTTTTAACAGAGTCACTTGCTATTACATTCCAATAATAAGTTGTATTATCTGTTAAATTACTTGCATTATATTGCGAAATAGAACTTGTTCCATTTAAAGAAGGTGTTGTAGTATTTCCTAAAAATATGTAATAACTTAATGTTTGATTTTCAGGATCTGTTGAATCTGCCCAGTCTAATGTAAATTGATTTGTTGCAGATGTAACATTTGAATTATTTGTAGGGGTTCTTCCAGTATCTGATATAACTGAAGGTGCGTCATTGAATGGAATAATTGTAAATGTAACATTTTGTGAACTAGAATTAGCAGTATCTGTACAAGAAATATTTATTGTATCTGTTACATTTGTTAAATTAGCAATACCTGATTGTGTTTGAAATAATAAAGGACTAGGATAATTAATTCCTGTTATAGGAATCGTCCACAAGGAAGTGTTAATATTACTTACAGTCCAGAATAAATCTGTATTTGAATCATTTGAATCATCACAATAACTTGATAGGTCTAAACTTAGAGAAGTGCCATTATCATAGATTGATTGATTTGGAATTGTTGCATTTATTACAGGTAAGTCATTTACTGAAGTAATATTTACTAATAAAGTTGCATTTGTTGTTGCATTGTTTGAATCAGTTAAATTTATTGTTAATGAATTTGTTCCTTGTGCATTAGAAACTGTTGTAAAAGTTATTATTTCTGTTGTAGTATTAAGTGTAGCATTAATTAAGGAAGTATTAACATTTCCAATAGTCCATGTTAAATTAGCTCCACTATCTTCAAAATCAACATCTGTTTCAAATATGCTTAAGTTAAGTGTCCAATTTCCATAATCTTCTGTTTGCGTTTGATTAAATGTTCCTGCTGAATAATTAATTACAGGTAAGTCATTTACTGAAGTTACATTTATCAAAATAATTAAATCATCTGTCTGTACAGGAGTTCCATTATCATCTACTTGGAATTTTACATATGTTGTATTATACCAATCAAGTGAAGCATTCAAAACAACAACACCTGTTGTAGAATTAACAGTTACACTCACATTAGAATCATAACCTGAATAATCTGAATCATATCTGTAATTAGTACAATTTTGAGTAGCATTTTCACCTGTTCCAGGACTGCAAATCAATGTAAAAGTTGTGTTTAAATCCTCGCTAAAATTAACAGGACTTACTGGAGAAGTAAGTAAAGGAGGTTCATTAGCATCATTTAACACAGTTATATTAACAACATTGCTTGAACCATTACCACTATAAGCATCTACTGCATAAAAAGTTACAGTTGCATTTCCATTCCAATCTGTTGCAGAAGTTAGTGTTGCTATTTTTGTAATATTATTTATAGATACTGTTATATTTGTATCATTAACTATTGCTGTATGGTTTAAACTATCATTATCAAAATCATAAAAACGTGATGTTAAATTAACACTTCCTTGACCACTATCTTCCACCCATGATAAATCACTAATATTAAGACTTGAATTAAATGCAGGAACTCTGTTAGTAACTGTAAATGATTGTAATGAACTATTAATTTCATTCCCAATAGTGTCATTTGCATACCAAGTATAATTTACAATTTCTTGATTTGAAAAATTTCCTGAAGTAATTGTATAAGAATAATTATTATTTCCACTAGAAGAGTTTAAAGTATAATTAACAAATGTGCCATTCCAATTTCCTTTAATCCAAACAGAACTTGTGTTTAAAAGAGCATCAACAATTGAAGCGTTTATTACAACACTATCATTATTATAACTTATTGAAGGGGTTTTGTTTAAACTTGATATATTTGGTCCTGTATTATCTGCAAATAAGTTTGTTGCAATTTGAGTTCCATTTGAATTTCCTGCAATATCTGTTATTGTTGTGTTTATTATATATGTACCATCAGCCCAATTTTTTGAAGCTCCTGATGCAGTTTCATTACCATCCCATGGTTTCAAAATAGAAGTATTATCACTTACTGAATTAAAAGTTTTTACTGCATAGCTTGTAGAATTATATACTCTAGTTGTCCCCCAATCAACTGTTTCAGATGAATTTGCAATAATGCTTATTGAATCATATAATCCATCTTGGTTTGAAGGAGAAAAGAAATAATCTGATCCATTATAATAAGCATCTGTAATATTAGAACTATTTAGAGAAGGAATAATATTATCAATTGTAAAGTTTACTATTACACTGTTATTTATATTTCCAGCATAATCTGTTGCAATTACAGTTAAATTATGGGATCCTTCTTCAAAATTAGTTGTATTAAATGTAGCATTTATCCAATAACCTCCTGAATAATTTGCATTAAAAGTTACATATGAACTTGAATTTGAAATATTAAATATAACACTTGAAACATTTGAAGTTGCATCAGTTACAGTTGCATTTAGTATTGTTGGATTAGATACTGTGGACAAGTTAGCATTTGAAACAGGTGTATTTAGAGTAACAGAAGAATTAACATTATCAAGGGCTATTGTTCTAGTTAAAGTTGTATTTGAGTTTCCAGCACTATCATTCACAGTTACATTATATGTATAATTTCCGTCAGGAAGATTTGTCCAATTAATTAATCTTACCACTGAAGTATATAATGTTGTGTTTACTTCTGAAGTTGAATTATATAATCTATAAGTGTAATAACTTGGATTTGTTTCTGTTAAAGTAATATTTGCATAAATATAATTTCTTGAAAAATTAGTATTATTTGATTCAGTTGAAGTATTATAATCTATTAAAGGATTTGTTGAATCCATTTGAACAACAAAAGAATTATTCAAACCAAGATTATTCACAGTATCATTTGCATATACAGAAATTGTTTGATTTCCATCTGCAAGACCTGTTAAATTTCCAATAGTAATATTACACCAATTAGAAGAAACATCAATTGTTTGATTTGTTCCATTAATGTCAAAAATACAAGCACTACTTGTATTTCCCGAACCTGAATCAATTACAGAAACATTTAAGGTTAAAGAGGAAGAATTTTCCTTAAAAGTTCCATTTGTATAAACTGG
>CAXGTL010000031.1:0-7004 GCA_964012725.1 Candidatus Woesearchaeota archaeon | reverse complement strand
TATTATTATTATTATTATTATTATTATTTGTTTTAATTTTCTTACTTATTTCTTTTATTTGTTCCAAAGAACATTCTCTTGCTAATATAATCCTATTTACACCTAAATTATGATAAAACAAAGCACTTTCAGAATTACTAACTGAAGATTGTGTACTTAGATGAACATTTAAACCAATTTCTTTGCAAAGTTTTATTACAGAATGATCCCAACAAATAACAGCATCAACTTCAGCAGATTTAGCTTTTTCCAATATTCTTCTTAATGTTTCTAATTCATTTTCATAAACAATTGTATTAAGTGTAAGGTAAGCTTTTATTTTATTTACATGACATTGAGAAACAACTTTCTTTAACTCAGTCTCTTCAAAGTTCTTTGCATTAACTCTCATGTTCAGAGCTTTTATTCCAAAGTAAACAGCGTTTGCTCCTGATTGGATAGCTGCTTGCAAAGCTTCCCATGATCCAGCTGGTGCTAGTAGTTGTGGTTTCATGTTTAGTGGGATGTTGTGTGAATTTATAAAGTTAATTACATTAGTTAATTTTCTTATCTCTTCAGTAGTGAAAAAGAGAAACCTTTATAAATGGATAAATTATACCTAATATCATTAAGGGGGAATAATTATGGGAGATTTAGTTTTATTATCTAATGGAGAAAGATCAATCGATAGTGCAGTTAAGAGACTTCATCCTTTGACTGATTATAGAGAATCAAGGTATAGAGAATGTATAGCTTCTGTCTATAGATCAAATATCTGTCCTTATGATGATCCTGCCTTTGATTGGTGCAAACAATTAATTGCTCAAGAAACTAATTTATTGGTTTCAAATTATTTAGATTTATTATCCAATGCTAGTTCTTTTTCTGTTTTAGATGATATAGATTTCCATGTTTCACTTGTAGGCTTTGTTACAACTTGTTTAGAGAAATTAGAAAATTTTTCAAGTGCTATTAGAAAAGGCAACCAATGGGTTGACTATGTTACAGGTGCTGATCCTTTAGATATTATTTATAGAGACTCTCAAAGATTACAATTCTTAGAATGGTTTACTGGATTTTATAAAAAATCTTTGGCTGCAAATCCTGGTTTAACTAAAAAGGTAATAACTTCTGTTTCTTCACAGCTTAACAACAATAGTGATTTATTTATTCCTGCTGAAGAATTGCAAAATATAATTAGCTTATCAAGCGGCTTCTTTCAAGATTAATTTTGAAGAATTAACAAAAATATTTATTTCTTGTAATGCAATCCTAATTTGATTAAGTAGTTCCTCTTTTTGTTTTTGTTTTGTTTCATAAAGATTTATGTATGTTAATTGCTTTATGACTTCTTCTTTTAGCTGTCCTAGTAACTTAACTATCTCTCCTTTGATTATATCTTTATCATCATGTTCTGTTGTTTTAGAAAGTCTTTTTTCGTTTCGTCTAATATCATTAATTATGTCTTTTTGTATTGATACAGAATCTTTCATAAACATTACTGCTGATAACAATCTTTTATCATATTGCGCAATTACATTTGAATCTGTAGATAATAATTCAACATTTTTTGATTCTGTTTCTTTGATATTTTCTATAATTTCATAAGTCCTCTCTTGTATATCCTCTAGGTCTCCAGCATATTGCTGTGCTTTGGCATAATTTGTTTTGGTTCTAATACTATTTTTTATTTGTTCTTCTTGTTTCTTAAATTCTGCTAGAACTTCTTTAAGTCTTGATTTGATTTTTTCAGATAACTTGTGTAATGATCCAATCTTATTTAAGAAACCTTTATTGATTTTAGTATCTAATACTATTAATAATCTTAGTCTATCATTTTGTTTTATTTCTTGGTCAAGAATTACTCTAATTGCTGTTATACCTTGTATATATTCATCAAGAATTATAAAATTATATGGGTGATCCTCTATTAAAGATATAATTTTGTTAATAAAATCCAATTTTCCAGTTCTTCTAAAGTTTTGTAGAAGGTATTTATATCCATTTGTTACTTTTTTTATGTTATTAAATGAATCATTTAGCTCTTGAATTTCTTTTTTAGATTTTTCAATTTGTTTTTCGACTTTCTTTGAATGACTACTAGTAAATGATCTTAATATTTCTATTTGTTCATCCTCTTTTAATGGTTCTTGTTCCATATTATACATTATAATTATAAGGATATTTAAATCTTACTACTCTATAAGCTTAATCCAAAAATCCTACTCCATTTTACTCACTTTGTTCGTAAAACTCCGCCTGGCCATGCCATGTTTGCCAACAAACAGGCATACACGGCGCAGACAGATATTTTGGATTAAGCTTATCCTTTAATTTACATCATCAATATTAAGAATTGGTTTACTTGTCCTTAAAGAATCATCATATCCTATCCTTGGGCACATTGTGTTAACCCAGCAGTCTATGAATGGAAAGTTTTCTAGTTCTGAGAAGTCTAGAGTGTTGCATAGGAATAGAAATATTGTTTTGTTTTGTTCTTCATATTTTTTTTTGAATTCTAATGCATCATTTAATCTCTGCTGTCCTGATTTTTTCGTTATAATTACACCAATCTGTGTTGATGTTTTAAATTTTAACAAAGCACCCATCATCTTTTTCTTTATTTTGTTTATATCTTTATCATTTATTTCAGTTAATTGTTTATTCAATGGATTGAAAACAAAGACTTTCTCTGCACCTTTAAGTAAAATTGATTTTGCATGAAACAAACCATCACCTATATAAAGATAATTACCACTTTCTGTTCCTTTTACATCACAAACAAAATCACAACCAAGAATTTGTCCATTATGTTTTGAATGTCTACCTTTAACCAATGAAACTTTTACACCAGAATCCTCTAATTGTTTCTTAATACCTGGAACAGAATCAATAAACTGAACACTTGTTGCAATTGTCAATTCTTTTGGTAATACATCAACCACATCACTAGGCAATTCAAACTTTTCATTACATTTTGCTTCTATAAACATACATTTCATATAGTCGAGAAAGCGTATTTTCTTTATAAATATTAGTCTTTTTTGTATACAATATGATGGTGGATAGGATTTACATCAATTGCATCTCTTGTTGGGATCAATAATTGTTCTTCTTCTCTATCATTTCTTTTTTTAACTGTTCTCCAATGTCTTTTAGGGAATAGTTCTCTTTCTCCTGGTTTACATATTTCATCAGGTTCAGAATGTTCAGTGGTTTGATATCTTACACCAAATAGAACAACTATGTCACCATTTTCAAATGTGTAAACTGCAAATTGTTCTCTTAAACCAATAAAACTTTTGTTAATCTTTGCTTCAATCTCACTTGCTTCAATATTTTCTACCTGTTTAGGACTTAATCTAAGTAAACAATATCTCCAAAGAGAGTTTCTAGTTATTCTTATTAATGATCTTATTTCACAACTTCCTATAAAAACTGAAAAAGTTGGAACAAGATTTTCAAGGTCATTAAAATATTGAGCAGCTTTTGCACCTGCTGTCTTTCTTCCACCTTGAGCCCATCTTAGACCATAATATTCACAAAATTTAGTCTCTAACAAATCTGAAAATTGATCTTTGTTAGGATCAAAATCTTGCTGATTTTCTGGAACATCTTTTTCATTTATCTTTTCACCAATGTAACCTAATTTCAAAGCCAAACTTTCTGTTGTGTTGGCTATTGGTATATCAATAAAAACTTTGTAATGTGTTAAAGCATATCTTTGCATTATTTTAACTCTTGGGTTGGGTTGAATCAATAATCCTGCTTCTGTTTTTAAGAATTTTTTTATCTGTCTTCTAAAATGTTCTCTTTCAACATTTTCTAAGTATGTTCCTGCTAAATCAAACTTTTCTTCTTCTTCTTTTTCATGAAATAATTTGTTTAATGCTTTATCTACAGTTATATTCTCTGCTACAACTCTGTTTACTCTGTGATATTTTATGAATCTTTTAGCTTTGAATGGTAATTTATCATACAAAAACAAGACTAAGCCAGTGTTGTGGTTAGGCATTTCTCCGTCTAAATAAGGTGGAGCAGCTGATGCTGGTCTTAGTTCAGCCATTTCTACAAAAGGATATTTTTCGCCTGCTTCAATATATTGTTTTAAAGAATCAGTTAAAAAATAATCAATTAGAATATAAGTTATTTCTTCTCTAAGATAATGGTAATAATCTCTTCTTCTTCTATCTATCCAACTTTGTTCACATGCATCTAATCCCATATTAACACCTCAAGAACCTCTTTTTTAACATAAGAAACATTACAAACTATAAAAACCTTTACTGCTTATCAACTAACTCTATATCTTTTATTATATACTTTCCAGTACATTCATTCTCCATAACTTTCTCTGCATTTTCTATTACTAGTTTATTTTTAAATATTGGACAGTCTACAACAAGTGTCTCTGCTTCACCCCCTTCAAATGCAACATTAATACCATTTTTTTTATTCAATGTAACCATTTTATCAATAAATTTATTATTAATTTCTTCACCAAGCTCTGTTTCACCCAAACCTTCACCAGCAACTGCTGTAATTATTATTTCAAACTTCTCATCAACTAAATCTCTAAGCAACTTTTCTTGATCAGTGTGCCATAATGGAGAAAAACATTTTAATTTTAATTCATCACATATTTTTTCAATCCTTTCACGTTGGTAAGTTGAGAATAATGCACCTGTTATGATTCCATCCAATTCAAACTTTTCTTTAGCATTTCTAATAACTTTTTTCAAATCAATTAATTCTTTTTCTTTTTCACCTTTTGTTTCACCAATAATTACAGGAATACCAAGAGCCTTACTTTGGTGTTTAACTAATTCTATATTCGGTGTGTGGAACATGTAAGACGATAAATTCTTACTTTTAACAGTTATTAAACATTTCACATCATAACCTTTTCTAATCATTTTATACATTGCAAATATTGAATCTTTACCACCAGATACAAGAGCACCTAACTTAATATTGTTATTCAAATAATTCATTTTAAATTGAAAACCATTTTTTTTAGCTAATTTCATAATAGCTTTGTCAAAATTAGAACCATACTGTGCTGCTTTCTTTTTCCTAAATGCAATATCTTTAGGCATACCTAAATCTTCTGCAACTAATCTAAGAATATATTTCTTGACACCATCTTTGATTTTTAATTCTGATGGAACATCAAGTGCATATTTGACTAAATCTTTGTCTAAGAAAGGAACTAAGAATTTAACATTTTCAGAATCAGAAATTAAATTATCACGTAATAAATCACATTTTTCCATATTTTTAATTCCTTGTTTACATTCTTTGTTAATATTTTGAGCTTGTTCATGTCTTTGGTATCCAGCAAAGATTTCTTCAGAACCAAGACCAGAGAACAGGAATTTAACACCATCTTGTTTAGCATGTTCACATACAGCAACTATTACTCCACCAACACCAACGTGAACAACTTTGTTTTTAATATCTCCTAAAATTTTTGCTGTTTTTTTGATTATTGTTTCAGATTCATCTAAATTCAACTTTATAATTTTTAACTGAAATCCTAATTCTTTTGCGACTTTCTGTGCCCACACTAAATCTTCTGCAGGTTTTAGACCAGCTTCATCTAAACCAACTGCATAGCATGTAAAATTAACACCTAATGATTTCAAAACAAATGCAATCATTGTTGAATCAATTCCGCCTGAGAACAATACACCTATTTTATTATCACCAATCTCTTCAACTCTGTTCTTAACACTATTGATAATTAATTCATTTAGTTCTGTCTTTATATTATCTAAATCATACATAATTTAACTAATAGAATGATGAGTTTTTAAATGTTGAGGTTATTTTTTACCATTCAACAATCCTTCATAACCTTTTAAATTCTTAATATTATAAATTTCAATTAATTTTTCTTTACCATTCTTAGTTTTCAACAATCTTTCCCAGAATTTATGTGCATTATCAAACTGAGCATTAATAAACTGAGTATGAATTTGTCTCCATTTATTTGGATTTTCTTTCATAAATTTAACCCAACGATCAATAAAATCATCATGCGTTTTATCTCTCATAACCTTAACCTCTTTATCATTTGTTTTATTTTATTAATTTCATCATCACTTACTAAATCAGTATAAACTTTTCTTAAATGTTTTGCATCTTCTAAATCTTTGTCAGACTTTAAATATTCTTCTTTAAATGCGATATTCATGTTAATAGAACTAAACCAAAGATCTAATCCTGTTAATTTAAGTTTTTGTTTTGTTTTTAATTGATATTCATCTAACTCGTCTTTTGACAATTTTAATTCCATTTCAGGCAATGGTTGATCTTTTAAAGTATACCTCACACTTGCTTTGTGATTTAAATATTCATTATAGATTTCCTCAGGATTATCACTTTGCATACAAACAAAATCATTTTCAATCAAATCTTCATGAATTTTTACAAACAATCTTTTATCAATTTTAGGAATTATCAAATCAATATCTTCTGTAGCCCTTACTCTTCCAGAAGCAATTGCAACAAAACCTGATACAATTATATAATTAGTATGTTTTTCTAATATTTTACAGAATTTAACACAAAATTCATTCAATATATTGATATTTTTGATTCCTCTTTCCATATTATAGTGGTATGATTTTATTATTTAATAATGTTTCTGAATAATTTGTATTATATTATCTATTTTTTCTATCATATACTCGGTAGAATGATGAGTTTTTAAATGTTTACCCTAATATTCAAACACTCTTCTTCTAAACTTTCTACACTGATAATTATTAGTATTACTACTCAATTTCCCACCATACACATAATATCCTGGACTTATACCATGAGAAGAACTATTCCAAAGACCTTTCCTTCTTACTCTCCCTGATGTGTTAACATAACTTTGAACAATTTTTCCAATACACATATTATAAATAAATAATCTAAAAAACTTTATAAATTTATGTGTGAAAGAAGATATATTTATATATAACTTCCCTATAAATCTATATATAATTATAAAATTAATATAATTATTATTA
>CAXGTL010000030.1:0-11347 GCA_964012725.1 Candidatus Woesearchaeota archaeon | reverse complement strand
AACATTTAAATACTAGTTCTCTCTAAATATATATAATAAATAAAATAAAATAAATTATTAATTAAAAAAAGAGGCTATATAATGGACCAAGGTTTAATAATATTTATTGTAAGTATTGTTGTTTTAGTTCTTGTTATTGTTATATTTCAGTTAATATCAAAAGGTATTTTACAAAGTTGGTTTGGAAATTTAAAAAAAGGTAAAAGTAAAGGAAAGAAATCTAAAAAATCAAAATCAAATAAAAAAGAATCAAAAAATGTAGTATCTAAGAATGTTAAAAGTTCATCACATCTTTCTTATTGGAAGTTTATTTTGTCTATTGCAGGAGCAATTGTTTTGAGTGTTGTAATTATGTATCTTATAATTTGGGCTGTGAAAGTTTCGTTTGACTTTAATTTGATTACTTATATTCTTACATAAGGTTTGTATCTTTTATTCTCTTACATAAGTATTGTGTTTTTTATAATGGGATGGTGTTATTTTACTATCTAAATGTTTATATAATATATTCTTTTTTAGAAATTATACCAAAAGAGGTTAAGCTGGACAGCTTCTCTTTTGGGGGGTTGTCTGGTTTATAATTTCTGTTTTACTATATAATACATATAATTTTCCGACATATTTATAAATAAAACCACTAATCTCTAGTATAGTGTGACAGATTTTAAACTAGTAATATCAGATGGAAAGTCAGGAAAGACTGTACAAAGGGAAGTTAAAGATAGTGATGGTAGTTATTTTCTTCATAAGAAAATTGGAGACAAAGTAGATGGTAATAGTTTTGGACTATCTGGTTATGAATTTGAAGTAACTGGTGGATCTGATTATTGCGGTTTTCCTATGAGAAAAGGTATTTCTGGTATTAAAAGAAAGAAAATCTTAACATTAAAATCATTAGGTTTTAAAGGTGGAGCTAAAGGAAGAACAAAGAAGAAAAAGAAGCAGAAACCTAAAAGAAAAGGATTAAGAAGGAAAAAAACAGTATGTGGAGAAGTAATCCATGAAAAGATTTCTCAGATCAATCTAAAGGTTTTGAAAGTTGGTAAGGAAGGTTTGTTTGAAGCAAAACCTGCTGAAGGAGAAGCAAAAGCAGCTGAATCTGTAAAAGAAGAGAAAAAGGAAGCACCTAAAGTAGAAGCTAAAAAAGAAGAGAAACCAGTAGAGAAAAAAGAAGAGAAAAAACAAGAAAAGCCTAAAGTAGAAGCAAAATCAGCAGAGAAAAAAGAAGAGAAAAAAGCTGAAGTTAAGAAAGAAGTACCTAAGAAATAAAATTTATTCTAATATATTCATTTATTTCATTTATTATTATTATTATTATTATGGCTATTTTTTCTAATGTATATACATTATATCAAAAACATTTATATATTTAATTAAGTATATACTACTATATGCATTGGTAAAATGTATGTTTTAATTAAATGAAATGGGGGGTCAAAAATGCTGAAAATGTTTGAAGAATGTTCTTTTTGTGATACATTATTAGATAAATCTCAGATATGCCCAACTTGTCATGCAAGTTATAATGGAATTGACTTTCATGAAGAAGAACAAGGGGATTGGTAAGAAAACATAATACATTCAAAAATCCTATTACGTTTTATTCATTTCATTCGTAAAACTTCATCTGGCCATGCCATCAATAACTGCGTTATTGCTGTCATTGATGGCACAGACGGATATTTTGAATGAATTCTATTAAGACTTTCTAATAACATTTATAAATAGGGTATCTTTCTTATAATATAAATGGCAAAGAAAGAATCTAAGGGAAAGAAAGTATCTAAAGCAAGTTCTAAGTCTGTTAAAGCAATTCAACCAGAAGTTAATATAGGTTTAATTGGACATGTAGATCATGGAAAGACAACATTGACTGAAAGATTGTCTGGTAAATGGACAGATACTCATTCTGAAGAACTTAAAAGAGGAATTACTATTAGATTAGGTTATGCTGATTGTGTTTTTTATAAATGTCCTAAATGTAAAGGTATGAAAGCATACACAACAAATGCAATTTGTCCTCATTGTAAAGCTAAATGTAACTTTTTAAGAAAAATTAGTTTTGTTGATGCTCCTGGTCACGAATCATTAATGGCAACCATGTTATCAGGTGCAACTATTATGGATGGAGCATTATTACTTGTTGCTGCAAATGAAGATTGTCCTCAACCACAAACAAGAGAACATTTGATGGCTCTTGAAATTATGGGTTTAAAAAATTTAATTGTTGTTCAAAATAAAATTGATATTGTTTCTAAAGAAAAAGCAATGGAAAATTATAAACAAATTAAAGAATTTTTAAAAGGAACTGTTTATGAAAAAGCTGTTATTATTCCAATAAGTGCTCAACAAAGAGCAAATGTTGATATATTAATTGAAGCAATGGAAAAGTTTATTCCTACACCTAAAAGGTCTATTGAAAAAGATCCTTTAATGTTTATTGCTAGAAGTTTTGATATTAACAAGCCTGGTAGTGATCCTTTGAAAATGATTGGTGGAGTTTTAGGTGGTGCATTGTTTAGGGGAAAACTTAAGGTTGGTGATGAACTAGAAATCAAGCCTGGACAAATATATGAAGAAAAGAATCAACAAAAATGGAAACCTATAACTACTAAAATTGTTGGATTAAGAACAGGCGGATCAGCTATTGATGAAGTTGTGCCTGGTGGATCAATTGGTGTTTTAACTGAGCTTGACCCAAGCATTGTAAAGTCTGATTCTTTGACTGGTAATGTTGCTGGACACAAAGGTAAATTGCCTGATGTTTTAAGTGAGTTTAAATTAGAAGTTCATTTACTTGATAGGGTTGTTGGTACAAAAGATGAATTAAAAGTAAATCCTTTGAAATTAAGAGAAACATTAATGCTTAATGTGAATAGTGCTGCAACTGTTGGTATAGTGACAAAGATTAAGAAAAAGGTTGCACATTGTATATTAAAAAGGCCTGTGTGTGTTGGTTATGGTGCAAGGATAACTATTTCTAGATTGGTAGGGCAAAGGTTTAGATTGATTGGTTATGGTGTGTTGAAAGAGTAGTTTTGTTTTTATAATAATTTCTTAGCTCTTTCACAGAATTCTATTGCACTATCAAAATAAGACTTAACTGGGTCTTTGTCATTTTTTATTAAAACATGAAGTATTTTGTCTGAACCGTCTTCTGCTCTGTTTAGATTCTTTAGGTTTGCTTGTTTGTGTGCAAATACTTGTTTTTCTGTTTTATGAAGAATGTTAAGTCTGTCTCTAATTTTGTTTATATTGTTTAATATCTTTGTTTTGTCTTGTGCTTTGTTATATCCATCTTTTAATGCACTGCTTATTTCATTATACCATTGTTTGTTAATTTTTATTTTGTTTCTTAAAGTATCACTGCCTGCTTTTTTGTTACTATAAACTCTGCCAATCGCAAAATTAAGTGCTTTGCATTTGTCTTCAACTGATTCTAGGTATTGTTTTATGTTTTCTTTACTAGGTTTTTGTTTTTTGTCTTTTGATAATATGTTTATTTTGTTAATGTGTTTTATGATTTTTGATTTTGATTTCTTTTCTGGTACTATTTCAATATGTTCTCTTTCAAGTGAACCTGTTAAATATAGGATGATTATGAAAATAAATGAAACTATGAAATTAAGTGCTGCTAATTTGTTTATTTCCATGTTTTGCATTATTGTTAAATTTGATATGTTACCTATAACTAAGAAAAGTAAAACTAATATTGCTGGTAAATACCATAGACTGTGTAATGTTCTGTGTTTTGGTTTTTCAATCAATGTGATTGCTATTATTAAGCACAATATTGTTGGTGAAAATCCTATAAGAACTGCTAAAGCTTTTGCATTTGTTGATAGTGCTGTCCATATTAATAAAAATAAAGATACAGTGATACAAAATATGATTACTATCTTTGACAAATAATGAAAATGTTTCTTTTTGACTATCTTGAATGATCTTTCGATGATTGAAGGATGGTGACCATAGTCTTTTAAGTGTTTTTTAATGTGGTGCTCAGAATATCCAGATTTAAGTTGTTCATCTATATATCTAATTAATGGATGACCATGACCTCTTTTTTTGCTCATATTGGTTGTTTATGTGAATTATGTATATAAATGTTCCCATATTATTGTTTTGAACTTTATTATTTAGTTCAATCTAGCTTTTTTGTAATAATTTAAATTCATTATAGTATTCTATAGAATTAATTATCATAAAAATTTATTCTTATTATTGATCAAGTGAAAAGATTTTTTCTGCTGTACTTTCAATTCTTTCTTGTAATGTCTTTTGTGATTTAATATCTTCTAAAAATTGATTTACATCTGATTCATCTGCTGTAATATATTTTATATTATCAATTCTTGCTTTTTCACTATAAGGTTCTTGTTTTTTATATATTTTCTCTGCTTCTTTTAAGATTTCAAGTGATGTATTTATTTTATATTGAAAAGTTAACTTATTAAGTGTTAATTTATCTATAACAGTTTCTTTACTAGGAATGTATATTATTTCTGCAGAACTACCGAATCTCAGCATTCCATCAGTTACATATCTTGTAAATTGAATTAGTTCCATAAATCTTGGGAATAATTTCAAGTATATAAAATTATTGTTCTTGTGCATCACAAATAGATAGATTTATAAACCAAATAACATAGCTAAGTTATATTAAGATCGATGGATATGTCGGTTGTGGTTTTATAGGGCTATTTAACCAGAGCTTATGTACACTGGAGACATTTTTTTTTCTTTAATTTGTTTCCTTGGGTTTTAAATACAAACTAAATAGGTGAAATAATAATGGCAAGAATGCATTCAAATGGAAAAGGAAAATCTGGTTCAACAAAACCAGTTAAAACAAAGTTACATGGTTGGATTAGGTACAAACCAAAGGAAATAGAGTTATTAATATCAAAGTTAGCAAGAGAAGGAAATACTGCTTCTCAAATTGGAATCATATTAAGAGATACATATGGTGTACCTGATGTAAAAGTTATAGTTGGTAAAAGAATAACTAAGATTCTTAAAGAAAAAAAGTTATTATCTAAATTACCAGAAGATTTGATGGCTTTAATCAAAAGGTTAATTGCAATCCAAGCACATATGGAAACTAATAACCATGATATGACTGCTAAAAGAGGTCTTCAATTAACTGAGTCTAAGATTAAAAGATTAGTTAAATATTATAAAAAGACTAAGAAGTTAGAAGCAGATTGGAAGTTTGATTCAAAAAGAATCAAGATGTATCTGGAATAAAGTTTTGTTTTTTTAATTCTTTTTATTTTATTTTTTGTTATTTTTTGTTTTATTTCTTTTGTTGTTTTTTTTAATTGTTTTTTGTTTTATTTTGTTGTTTCCAACAATAGATAAATTTTTAAATAGCTATATAGTTCCCTATATTCGGTGGGTATGAATGTACGATAAATTCAAAGAACAGATAACAAAGGCAAAGGACTTCTTTTATGGGTTTGATAAAACAAAGCCGATTAGAATAATGTCTCACTTAGATGCAGATGGGATTAGTGCTGCTTCTATCTTGATTAGGATGCTGAACCTTGAGAATAGGAAATATGCTGTTTCAATAATGCAATTATTAACAAAAGAATCATTGCAAAGATTAGCTGATGAAGATTATGAGTTTTACATATTTACTGATCTTGGAAGTGGTCAGATTGAGAATATTGTTCCATTTTTCAAAAATAAAAAGGTTTTAATCCTTGATCATCATACTCCTCAAGAAATAGATGAAGTTTGTGATAATATTTTTCATGTAAACCCACACTTATGTGGTATAAATGGTACTGATGAGATAAGTGGAGCTGGTGTTGTTTATTATTTTTCTAAAGAATGTAATAATGATATTAAATATCTTGCACACATTGCAGTTGTTGGAGCAATTGGTGATTTTCAAGAAAGTAATGGCTTTAAAAAGTTGAATAAAGATATTCTTGATTCTAGTGTTGAAAATGGTTTAATTACTATTAAAAACGGTTTAAAGTTTTTTGGTGCAATTACTAAACCATTGCATAGGATTTTACAGTATAGTACAGATATTTTTATACCAGGCGTGTCTGGGTCAGAGTCTGGTGCAATACAGTTCTTGCAAAGCTTAGGTATTAATCCAAAGAATGGTAATGATTGGAGAAAGTTAGCTCATTTAACTGAAGAAGAAGTAAGTAAACTAGTAACAGGAATTGTTATGAGAAGAGCATCTGAAACAAAGCCTGAAGATATTATTGGACCTATTTATATTATTAATAGTAGTGCAAAAGAATCTCCAACAAGGGATGCTCGTGAGTTTTCTACATTATTAAATTCATGCGGAAGGATGGACAAAGCTTCACTTGGTATTGGTGTGTGTCTTGGTGATGAAACAACAACACAAAAAGCTATACTTAGTCAGAAAGATTATAAAAGAGAGTTAATGGAAGCAATAAAATGGTATAATGAAAATAAAAATACTGAACTTTTTGTTAAAAAAGGTGAAGGTTATGTGATAATTAATGCTGGTGAACATATTAGGCCACAAATAATTGGTACTTTGGCTTCAATTATATCTCGTTCTAATGATGTTCTTGATAATGTTTTTATAATGTCTTTAGCTAGGAATGATAATGGTACTACAAAAATTTCATTAAGGGTTTCTGGTATAAAAAGAGATCCTAATCTTGATTTGCGTAAGATAATGAAAGATATGGTTAAAAGAGTTAGTGATGGAGAAGCAGGTGGACATCAGTTTGCAGCAGGTGCAGTTGTGTCTACTGAGTGTGAGCCTAAGTTAGTTGCTGCTGCTAAGGATTTGCTGAGTCATAGTTCTAAGGAAGAGAGTGTTGTGTGATTTTATATTATATATAAAACAACATCCAAAAATCCTACTTCGTTTTACTCATTTTGTTCGTAAAACTATCTTTGAAATGAAACATTTCAAACCTGTTTTGTTGGCTTCGCCAACTTCAACACGTCTGGTCATGCCATCAATTCCATATGAATTAATGCCATTGATGGCACAGACGGATCTTTTGTATGATTTTATATTATATATAAAGGTTAAATTTATAAAGAGGTAGAATTTTCTATTATATATGAAGAGATCATCTAGACGTTGGAAGAAGAGAAAGCAAATGCGTTGGAAGTGGCAACGTAAGAAGATTAAGAAAGAGAAAAGAAGAAGAAAGATGAAGAGATAGTTCTCTGTTTTGTTTCTAAAAATTGGTGTGTGGTACAATAACATTTATAAAGGGGTTAGTGTTCCCAAAACTACAAAAAAGTCTTATTTTATATATATATAATTTATAGGGGGAATGATAATATGACAAATAATAATGTACAGCCTATATTCATATTACCGCAAGACACACAAAGGTCTCAAGGTAAGCAGGCTCAGAAAACAAATATAATGGCAGCTAAGTTGGTAGCTGAAACTGTTCGTACTACACTGGGTCCAAAAGGTATGGACAAAATGATAGTTGATTCTTTGAATGATGTTACTGTAACAAATGATGGTGTTACAATATTAGAAGAAATGCAAATTGAACATCCAACTGCTAAAATGATTGTTGAAGTTGCAAAAACACAAGAAGATGAAGTAGGAGATGGAACAACAACAGCAGTTGTAATTGCTGGTGAGTTATTGAAAAAAGCTGAAGAATTATTAGAAAAAAATGTTCATCCAACAGTTCTTGCAAAAGGATACAGGCTTGCTTCAGAAAAAGCATTAGAAGTTCTTAATGCAATGTCTGAAAATGTTTCAAAAGATAATGTTGATCTTCTTAAGAAAATAGCAATCACAGCAATGACTGGGAAAGGTGCTGAACATGCTAAAGATAAATTAGCAGAAGTTTCTGTTAAAGCTGTAACTAATGTATTTGATAATGGTAACTTTGATATTGATAATATAAAGATTGAAAAAAAGACAGGTGCTTCAGTTGATGATACTGAATTAGTTGAAGGTATAATCTTAGATAAAGAAAGAGTGCATGCAGGAATGCCTAAAAAGGTTGAGAATGCAAAAATTGCTTTAATTGATTGTGCTATTGAAATAAAGAATACTGAAATTGATGCAAAGATACAAATTACTGATCCTATGCAGATGCAAGCTTTCTTAGATCAAGAAGAAGCAATGTTGCGTAAGATGGTTGACAAAATTGTTGTATCTAGTGCTAATGTTATTTGTTGTCAAAAAGGTATAGATGATTTAGCTCAACACTTTTTAGCAAAAAAAGGTATCTATGCTGTGCGAAGAGTTAAAAAGTCTGACATGGAAAAATTAGCTCGTGCAACTGGTGGTTCTATAATTAGCAATTTAGAAGATCTTTCTGAAAAAGATTTAGGTAAATCTGGTTTAGTTGAAGAATCTAAAGTTGGTGACGAAGAAATGACTTTTGTTAAACAATGTGTTAATCCTAAGTCTGTTACTATCTTAGTTAGAGGTGGAACAGACCATGTTATTGATGAAATTAAAAGAGCACTTGATGATGCGGTTGGAGATCTTGCAGCTGCAATGAAGAATGGAAAAATTGTAGCAGGAGCAGGTGCAACAGAAATTGAAGTTTCAAAAGAGATTAGAAGATTTGCTGAATCTTTAAGTGGTAGAGAGCAGTTAGCTGTTACTAAGTTTGCTGAAGCTTTAGAAATTATTCCAGTTACTTTGGCAGAGAATGCTGGTCTTGATCCTATAAATGTTTTGACTGAGCTAAAAGCTGCACATGATCAAGGTCAAAAATGGGCAGGGATTAATGTGTTTACTGGAAAAGTTGTTGATGCTTGGCAAGCTGGTGTAATTGAGCCTTTGAAGATTAAGACTCAGGCTATTAGTTCTGCATCAGAAGTTGCAGTGATGATACTTCGTATTGATGATGTTATTGCTGGTGGTACTTCAAGTAATGAAACTGTGCCAACTGGACCTGGTGGAATGCCACCTGGTGGTATGTATTGAGGTATAATAAAATAATGACAGAAAAAACAAACATTTGTGTGGAATTGTATGGTTGGTATACAATAGATAATCATAAATTCATAGGCTATGGATATAATTGGATTGATAAAGAAGTAAATCCTGTTGGTGGTAAATTCAAGGAATTGGAAAATGTTGCAAGATCTGTTTTAAGTATTTTGTATAAAAGAGATATTGATCCTAATATTTCTGTTAGATTAACAGATGGTTGTGCTTCTATTGAAAGTTCTGGTAGCTATAAATTTAAAAGATATACAAAAAAACCAGAACAAAGTGATCAATCTAAGTTGGAAAAATTATTACATGATAAAAAGATTATTGCTGATATTAAGAAACAAGTTGATATGGTAGTTCCTGAGTATAGGCTTGAATTTAAAGGAAAGAAATGTAAGAAAACTATTATAAATAAATAATAAATAAAATAAGGTAATAAAATGAAAGAAATACATTATGGACTTGTTTTTAAAATTGATGAAAATACTTTTTCTGGTATTTATTTAAAAGATGATGATCTATTCCTTTACTTGAAGATATGTGTATTGTAAAGGTTATTGAGTGTTCTAGTGAAAGTAAAGTTAAGGAAGGAATTGAAAGTTTTGTTAAGGATAACTATGGAAAACCATTAGAACCAATACCAACTGATGAAGTTAATATATTGTTGGGGAATTAATTCTGCGACTAGTATGAAACCCTCTCGTTCACCTACTCAAATCTCTGTAAACATAAATGGAGTACTTACTATAGTCTTACGAATTTAATAGTGGTTCACTTGCCAATAGGCGAGGGTTTCATAAAAGCTTGATTCTGCAAAACCTTTAAATAAACTATTTAATTCTTTTTTTATATGAAAACAGTAATCATAATATCAAAGAAAGACATTGCAGGAATGAATATTTTGAATTTTATTAATTTAGATAATGTTTATGTCATAGAAGACGAATCTATATTTCATGAAAATATTGATAAAGAGATTGATGCTGATTTGTTTATATTTGCAACAAAGCATCAAGGTAGGACTGGTGTGAAAACTCTTTCTTGTCATACACCTGGTAATTGGTCTGTGGCAGAGTATGGTGGAAGTGATAAGAAACTGTGTGTTGCTCCTGTTAATTTTCTAAGAGAAGCATTTGTTAAGCTTGAAGAAATTAACAATTCTGATGAGTTCAAAGCTTTAGGTTATGATGTTGTTACAGAATGTACTCATCATGGGCCTTACTTAGAAAAACCTATTATTTATATTGAGATTGGTGCAACTGAAGAAGAATGGAGAGATGAGAAAGCTAGACAAATAATTGCTTCTGTTGTTGAACATTTAGTTAATAATGCTGATGAGATTAATTCTAGACAATGTGTGAGTGCAATTGCAATCGGTGGTTTACATACAATGCCTAATTTTAAGAAAGTTATCTTAGGTAGTGGTGTGTCAATCGGACACTGTTGCCCTAAATACATGTTAGAGCATTTGGATATTGGTTTGTTAAGGCAAGCTGTTGATAAAAGTTTTCCAAAGGCTAGCTTAGTTGTTATTGATTGGAAAGGTTTAGGTCCTTACAAAGAAAAGGTTACAGAGTTGTGTGAAGAATTAGGTTTGGAAGTGAAGAGAACTAAGGAGTTTTAAAATGAAACTAGGAAAATATAAACATTTTAAGGGAACAATTGTAGAAGTAATTGGAATTGCTTTAGATAGTGAGACTATGGAAGAGATGGTTGTGTACAATCATCCAGATCCTGTAAAAGGAAAAGAAGGCAACACTTTGTGGGTCAGACCTAAGAAAATGTTTCTTGAAACTGTTGAAAAAGATGGAAAGACTATGAAAAGGTTTGAATTTATTGGTTCATAATTTCCGAAAGATTTAAATAGTATAACAAGTATAACTAATTATATAAGTTATATTCAGGTGATAAATATGTATGCAAATGTAAGTTTGCATGCTACGAACGGAACAGAGGTGGAGTGAGTATGGATGTATGTATAAAAAATGTTAATGATAAAGATTGGAGATTATTCAAAGCAGAAGCTATTAAAAATGATCTTAAGATAGGTGAGATGTTTAATAAGTTAGTAGAAGGAACTATAGATAAGAAAGGCAAAAGTAATTGGGATGAAGTTTTGTATGGAAAAAATAAATTGAATATATTAACTCAGAAAGATCTAAAAAAGATTAGGACTGAATTTAGAAAAAATTTCAAATTGAGGATTTAACATGCCTTATGTATTAGATACAACTATTTTAATTGAATTAGAAAAAAAGAAATCAAATATCATTTCTAAGTTAAAAACATTGCCTCCAGATGAACTTCAAATAACTTATTTTACACTTTGTGAATATTATTATGGAATAATCAAGAAATCACCTAGAAATAGATTAAAAGCATTAAAAAGTCTGTTTAAATATAACA
>CAXGTL010000029.1:0-11892 GCA_964012725.1 Candidatus Woesearchaeota archaeon | reverse complement strand
ATGTAAGCATAAATCTGTGTTGTGTGAATATCAACATGTCCTAAAGAACGTTGAACATAGTACAGATCAACTCCTTTCTCAAGCAAATATGTTGCATAAGTATGCCTTAATGTATGGAATGAATAAGCATATCTTTGTTGGCCATGTTTTGTTATAAATGTTTTTATTTTTAACTGAGATTTAGCTAAACATTTTCTAAATTTCTGTGACAACATGTTCTTATGATATTTTTTGTTATACATTGTAGGTAGAAAGTATTCACTTTCTTTGTTAAACCTAAACCATTTTTCTACCAATGGTTTTAAAGAGTTAGGTAACATCACAATCCTATCTTTATCACCTTTTCCTCCTCTAACCATAACTTTCTCAGCTTCTAAATCAATGTCTTGTTTTTTTAGGTTACATACTTCGCTTATTCTTAAACCACAGAATAAAGATAATAAACTACCTACAAATACAGTAGGATCTTCAATATTTTCAAACAAAGTTATTAATTGTTTTTTATTAAACACATTTGGTAGTGTTCTTTTATGTGCATTTGGTCTTCCGTATCTCATTTTCACATCCTCTTTATTAAATTTAACCCATATTCTTTTACTGACAAAGCTAAACCTGAACTTGTTTCATGATTTCTTTGAAAAGCTTTAGAAATTGCATTTTTCTGACTAATCTGGTTTTGTTTAATCTGAAATTTTATGTCTTCTGGTAATTTTTCTAATAACATCCATCTATAAACAGTGTATGGATTATAAGAATTCTCCACCAAAAAATTATACAACTTTCTCTCAGTTCCCAACAACATAAATCTTTTTTTGTTGTAATGGTAATGAGCAATCTTGCTCATCATCTTAATATTACGCATATCCTCGTCAGGAAAACTTTTCTCAAGTAAGTTTCTTAATTCCTCAAGCTTTTTCAAAAAACTGCTGTGCATATTCTTATGTTTCACGCATACCAACCTCCTTGTTATGGCAAAACCTAAGAATTATGGCATTAGAAAGGCTGGCTCACACGATGCAGAATGTATAAAGGTTTCTATTTTTACAACTAAGAAGTGATTTATTCATGCAATTTTATAACTTTACTTGGCTTACCTTTTTTCTCGCCTTCGTATATTGCAAAGTGTGATGCTTTTTTTAAATCAGAATCTAGGTTTTCTAAAGAAGTCATAAAATTCTTACCAATAACATTGGCAGGTGGTGTTATTATTGGTACATTAAGCTCAGCAATCATCTTTTGTATCCAATGATCAGGCATTCTTACACCAATGATTTTATTTTCATCTCTGGGATTTACATGCCTTGACACAGCTTTTGGATTTTTTAGTTTTAAATAAAGAGTATATGGACCTGGCAATCTATTAAGCCATTCTTCTGCATGAGCAGGTACTTCACAATTGTTTCTTATCCATTCTTTGCTTGGAGCAATTATTCCATATGGTCGATTTTCGCTTTTTTTAACATCTCTTACCTTTTTAACAGCTTCATCATCAAGTGCATTACATCCTATACCATATATTGTGTCTGTTGGATATACAAATATTTGTCCAGAATGAATCTTATTATGAATACGATATTTCTCAACTTTTACCTCAGACTTCGTATAAGTTCTCATAGATATTATATATGTAAGCAAACTATATATATTTTTTGTTTTAAAAGAATATAATGTATATACTAGTTTCTTTATTAGTATTTTTAATTGTGGTTATTAATTACCAACTACAGTCAAAATATCCGTCTGTGCCGTCAATGTCATTAATGCTTTTGGCATTGATGGCATGGCCAGACGTAGTTTTACGAATGTAATGAGTAAAATGAAGTAGGATTTTTGACTAGACTCGTAATTGAAGAGAAACGAAGTAGGATTTTTGACTTGAGTTAATTTAATAGTAGAATTTTTTGGTTATAGTTACTAATTTAATTCAATAATCTAGAATTTCATACCAATACAACAACAACCTATCAACAGCTTTTGTTAATTCTTTTTCTTTACCTTGAACAATGACACAATTACCATCAAATGTAACTTTTGCTTCATCATCATATTTTATAAAAATCACAGCTCTGTCTGTATTATCGCATGTGATAATGTCTCTGTCTGCACAAGCTTCAGTTACATTTTCCATACATGATGCAACAAGTTTTCTGTCTATTGCTCGAACTAAGTTTAAGCTTAATTCAGCAATTGCAAGTGTCATATAAGAATTCCTTTTTGTTCCTCCATACTCTGGTACAAATGTTAAATAAACTTGGTCATCATTAATAAATTTATCACCAAGTTGTCCAATTATTGGAACTTCAATTGCTTCCCTTGGACCATAATGTAAACGAATATTATAATATTGATTTTTCTTTTCACTATAATGTGTAAAATACCATAAACTTTCTACAAATTTAAATTCTAAGTTTTTAAAATAATAACTATCTTCAACAATTCCTGTTACTTGCTCTCCAGTAATTGAATTATAAACTGTATCAATATTACTGTATGTAGAATATTGGTTATAATAAACAACACTAATAAATAAAATTATAATAAAAATCACAGAATAAACAAGCAATCTTGAACTCCTAGCGTCTTGCTTTTTCTTAAGCTCATCTACTGGAATATTATTTTCTTTATTTTCTTCTTTTTTAACAGACTCAACTACTCCTACTTCAGAAACTTCTTTTGCTTTTGAAAGATTCAGTATCTCATCACCTTTTTCCATGATATTACCTAAGTAAAGTTGTTATTTAAAAGCATTTCTATAGTTTTGAATATAGTTATGAAACTGCCGCCTGTAAGGCAAGTGAATACCCAGATTATTCGTCAGACTTCTAGGGCTTTCCAAGTGCTATTTGTGTAATTGGAAAGTACGAACGAGGCAGTTTCATTAAAACGAAGTAGGGTTTTCATATGGATGATCCATCTGTTCAAAACAAACTCCTAACATCAACATACTCACCAATAGAATCATCCTTAAGCATCTGATTCATCAGGTTAATGAACACAGCTTTTATCTGAAATATAAGATTCTTTTGTATGATAGAAGTTTCATTTAATAATTTAAGAATTTTATTTTGTTTATCAATTTTTAAATTTAAAAAATCTTCTTCATTTAAACTATCATTCAAAACATCAGCAAACTTTTCATGTTCGTTTTGAAAATCTTTCACAAAGTTAGAAAACATTTTAACTTCTACACCAAGATCGACTAAGTTCCAGCTTTTTTTATCAACAAACCTTTTTATTATCTCTGCTGCCTTTTGACCATCTTTTGTTAAAAATGTAACTTTTAGTTCAGCCAAATAATGTGCAAGGCCAATCAAATTAACATTAATTAATTGTTTTTGATTTATCAAGATAAGTAATTTGTTTAGTTTTGTAATGCTTGAATTAATTTTCTTTTTATCAATTGAATTTATTTCTTGTAGAAAATTGTAATCTTTATTAGTATCTTTTTTAATTTGTTTTATCATCAACTTATAAAATTTATTAACTAATTTCTCAGTATCTTCTAGTTCATCTGAATCTTTTTTAAGCTGTTGTATGTCTTTGACTTCGTCTAGTTTAACATCAGCTTCTGATATTTTTATTAGGAAATCATTTATCATTTAATATAGGTAAGAAACAGATGTATTTAAATTATTCTGTGTTAGTTAACATATTACCAGACTTCCAGCTTGATATTTGGTATCTTTTGAAAATGTTTAATGTTATCTGTTACCAATATTGAATTTACTGCAATTGATATACAACCTATCAAAAGATCTATTTCTTGGGTTTTTACACCAGTCTTTGTAAGTAGATAATAATATTTACCATATAATTTACTTGATGCAATATCTAAAGAAAGTATATCTACTGTAGAAATAAAAGAGTCTAATTTAACCTCTTCTAATTCTGATTTAGAACAAAGATATACTCCTCTATATAATTCACACAATGTTAAAGTTGTAATTGCTATCTTTTTTCCTTTTTGTATAATTCCTTTTATTTTATTAATAACCTTTTGATTACCTCTTAGAAATTCTACAATAATAGAAGTATCTAAACAATACATTTTAAAGAGATACCTTTCTTAATTTAAACTCTTTTCTTTTTTTAATTACTTTTTTGAAGATTTTATCAATTTCTTTATTATCTTTCCACATACCTGCAAAATCCATGATTGATTTCTTTTTTCCAGCCATTGAAAGTTTGTTCACTACATCTGTAAAAGAGTCATTCTCTCCTTTAAATGATTTTAATGCATCATATGCTTTGTCTGATATTGATATTACTTTAGTCATATATGTATGTATGCATACATGTATATATAAAAGTTTCTATTTTTTTATAGTAGAATACTTAAAATTTCACACAAACCCACTCAACTTACTTTGACTCTGCTCTTCCAACAATTCATTAACATCATAATCCAATACTTCGAATATCTTTTCAACAGCAGGCACTACTTGGTTTTTAATATAATACTCTGCATCATAATCTTCTTGCTTAACTTCATCAGAAAGACGAGCACGATCACGAATCTTACCTTTACCAACAACCACAACATATTTTATCAATGACCCTGGACCAACATCATAACCTTTTGTTATCATACGCATAGCAGCTGCAACATGCGGGCCAATTGCTTCATAATCATCAATCTTTTTCTGAAGTTGTGTATAAATTATAACTTTTTCTTTTGGAACTTTTTTTAGACGAAGATTTTTAACAACATCTTTCACATAATCAAATGCTTTTTGTGCATCTCCTTCTATAAGAACAATATTTAAAACCTCTTTTTGAGTTTGTTTTGCAATCATACTAATGTTTCGACGCACACTTTCAAATCCTTTTACTTTTATTACACCATTCTCACCTAAGAGTGCATATCTTTTTTTAGCACCTGAATTTCCTTTTTTAATAGAAACAAAGATTCCTGTTGTAAAATAATCTTCAAATTCAAGTTCCATTAATGAAGGTAAGGATTTATTTATTTCATCACAAAATGTTTTTGCATTATCTTTAGTTTTATTGTTTAATAAAATAAAAACCGAGTCAGTGTCAGAATATAATATTCCAAATCCTTTTTCTTTAGCTTTATCAATTACTTTTAGTATATACTCTCTACAAAAACCTGTAATACTTTTTGCACATTCAACACAATACCATCTAGCAGAACTAAATGCCATGTATCCATAAAATGCATTTGATAACAATTTTAATGCTTCAGACCTAGCATATAATAACATTTTTTTTTCTTGCGAAGAATCTCTTAATATTTCTTTTACTCTCATTCTTCTTGTAACTATTTCTTCTAATATTGATGAAATAAATCCTTTTTTATTTTCACAAAACCAAAATTTATTTTCATCAACCACAATTGCATTGTTAGAATTTTTGCAACAATCACAATTAACTGTGCTCGGAGAAATATTGTGCGATACAATCACACTTGGATAAAAACTTCTAAAGTCTACTATTGCAATATCTTTGTACAATCCTGGTTTAGGTTCATAAACAAAACCACCTTTGTATGTTGACATTGCTCTATCTTTTTTCATTTGATAATAAGGTTTGTTTGGAATCAATTCATTAAAATCAGTTGTTCTTTTCATAATAAAGTTCTCAACTAATTGTGAATAACTCATCCTTGTTATCCTGAATAAAGGAAGTCCAATTATTTTTACTAATTCTTCAATGTTTGGGAAGATTTTATTAAATAATTTTAATGTAAGTTCAGCGTCTTGTAAATTATATCTACAAAATTCTTCAATTTTTTCAGGATTATTGTCCCATGTTTCAGACAAATTTCCAACATCAACATCTAACTTTTTTTCTCCCAAGATTTCTTTTGAAACTTCATTTAATGAATAACTATCTGTTTCTAATGATCTTGACATAATTTTTTTAATAAACTGAAAAATATCTACATGTACCATGCCAATTATTCTAGATATTTTGTTTGCTCCTCTTCCGCTTTTAATTCCTGAGTGATCTAAACCCATATCAAGCCGAATATTATATTTTTCAGCTCTTGTTCTGATATAAGGTAAGTCAAAAACATCTGAATAATAACCAGTGATTATGTCTGGCCTATAATTCTTAATAATTTCATTAAACCTTTCAAGAAGTGCAGCTTCGCTATCAACAAATTCAACATATTCAAGATAAGTTTTAAACCTTTTCCAGCACAAAACTTTTCTAAAGTCTTTGCATGAGAAAGCAATCATTAAAATTGGATTTTTCTCAGGCAGAATAGCTTTTCCAAACGGACTATATGTTTCTATATCAATTGAAAGAACTCTTAAATCTTTTATTGTATCATTTGTTACTTGATGAATGTTTTCAATTAAGAATGCAGGACTTTTATAAGTTCTGTCTATAAATTTTCCTTCTACTTCTGTCAAACATGTTGGTGTTAATTTTTTATCAATAATATATCTATTAACATATCTTATGTCTGATTCAAAAACAAGTTTTGTATCTTTATAATCTTTAAAAAAACGAGCAATTATTGGAATTTGTTTTGGAGTTTTTGTTATAATCTTTAATGTTTTAACAGGTTTATCTAAATAGTTTTTTTCAACAACCTGAATATCTTTTATTTCAGCATCATTTATGATTTTTCCATTAAACTCTTTAATAAATTCTTCAGTATTAACATCATCAATTAATATTAAATGAAAATATGGTTTAAAACCTTTATCAATAACACAAATAGGATCATTTGACAATGTTTTACCAAAGATCAAAACCTCTGGTCTTCCATCTATTACTTTGTAAGTAAAGTCCAGTGGATAGAATTGTATTTTCATTTTATTAGTGAGGCTACGTTAAAAACATAATATTATTCTGGTGAAACCCTAGCCTGTAAGGCCAGTGAGCCAAGGTTCGATTTGTCAAAATGCATTGGTGCTCTATTTGAGTTTATATTGCTTAGAGCAGGCGAACGATGGGTTTCATCAGAAACCTTGAATAGTATTGTGGTTTTAAGCCTTTAATACATACCTAGTATTAAAACTATATAAAGATTTAGTTGTTTAAGTATATTTAAACTATATTTCCTACTATACAATTTATCTAAAAAAAGAACAATATTTATATATAAGTAAAGGTTGCAACTCTATATAAATTTAAATAATGTCAAATATAAATAAAATCAATAAAATAATAAAGGTGGTAGTCAACATGAACAACAAAAACATTCTATTAACAATATGTATCTTTTTTGTAATTTTATTTGCATGTTCAGCATTAGCAGTAAAAGAATCAACAGGTGCATTTAGTGTTGAAATAAAACAAATAACAGACAAAATCACCATGTATGGTGAAGCAAAACTAAGTATTAATGTTGAAAATAAGTTAAGTAAAGAAGACACATATACCTTAAAATTTGGTGATTTAACACAATGGCCTATTTATTATACAGATCCTCATACTGATTACATGTCAGGGTTTAATGTTCCAAGCAAAGCATCTTATACAACAAAAGCTTATTTTAGACCTGATAAAGAAATTGGTAAAGGTTATAGAAATGTTTATATCACTGTTAAATCAAAAGCATCAAGTGATAAATTAGAGTTTGCAATACCCATCTATATTTTATCTTTATCAGAAGCAGAAAAAAGGTACCTTCCAAATGTAAGAGTAACATTTGATTTTCCTGAAAAAATAGATCCTAGAGATGAACAAAAACTAAAAGTAACATTACAAAACTTAAATATAAAACACATACCTGATTTAGAAATTCATGTTGAAAGTAATTCAATTAATTTCTATAATTTGACTTCATTAACTTCTGAGCAAACTAAAACTTTAGTTTTTCCAATAAAATTAGATCCTTTACAGCCTCCTGAAAAAGATTTTATAAAAGTTAAGGTTAATACAGGCCCTTATGTTTTTAACTCAGAAAGAAAAGCATTTGAAATTATTGATTATACAACTAAGTTTAGTAAAAAAGAAGAACTTGCTACATCTTTGCTTAAGAAAGAAAAGATTACAACTTATACAAATATAGGAAACACTGAAAAAACACAAACAATAAGAGCAATTGCTCCTTTTTGGAGAATTATTTTTGTTTCAGCATATCCAAAAGATTATTCAATTGTAAGAGAAGAAGGTGTTAGATATTATTCATGGGACTTAACATTACAACCTATGGAAGAAAAATCTATTAGTATTGTTACTAATCACAGAATTATTTTGTATCTAATTATTTTGATTTTGATAGCAATTTCAGCATACTATATGTTTAGAAGTCCAATTCAAATAACAAAGATTGCAAAAAACATTGAGCTTCATAAGGGAGTAATTTCAGAAGTCAAAGTAATGCTTAATATTAGAAACATAAGTAATCAACCACTTGAACATGTAAAAGTTCTTGACAAGATTCCTAACATGGCAAACATTACACAAGATTTTGATATTGGTACAGTAAAGCCGTCAAAAATCATGAAACATGAATCACAAGGATATACATTAGTGAAATGGGACTTGGAAGAATTAGATCCTAATGAAGACAGACTAATAACATACAGAATGAAGTCAAAACTAAGTATATTTGGTAACTTTGAACTACCTAGGTGTAAGGTTAAGTTCAAGACAAAGACTGGAAAGAAAAGGGTTGTTCGGTCTAATAAACTGGTTATTAGGGCTTAGGTTTTTTTTCTTTTATTTTTCTTATTTCCTTTTCTTATTTAATATTTTTTTTGTTTTTTCTTTATTTTTCTTTTTGTTTTATTTGTTTATTTAATATTATTTTTCTAATTTATACAAAATGGTTAGATTTCCAATACTTTGTTAGATTTACTCACCAAAGAGTAACAACAAACCGAAACATTTATAAACTCCCACTTTATACACTAATATATACAAAAAGGTGTTAGATCTGTAATATTCATATATGAGGTGTAATATATAATGACAAAATCAACATTACTAACAACATTGGCACTTACTCTAGCTTTGAGTGCATCTGGAGCAGGTGAAGCAGAAGGAGCTGAACCATTAAGTCGTGGTGGTTATTTACCGGCATCACAAAGAGTTGCACAAAGATTCTTTTCTAGGCCCTATGCATTTGGTGGTCAATGTAATGTACCTCCTATGTCAAAAACAGGAGTTTATTACCAAGATGAAAATGGTGGATTTAGTGTTAGTAATAAAAGAGACCCATTACATCAAAGAAGTACAAATTCTACTACATATTCTGCAAATATAAATGGACAAGTAATTAGTTATACAAGACAAGGAAAATTAGATCAATTTCCAGGAGACAGAGTTATTGAAGACATGTTAGAATTTAGTATAAAAATGCCTTGGTATGAAAAAGTTGGAAGAGGCAGATTAAGATCTTATTATAATCTAGAACATGCATCAGGAATATGGGAATATAATGACCCAGCTGATCCAAATAATCCTATTGATATAGATCCAAGAAATGCCCATATTGAATTACAAAGATTATGCAGATATATAATTGAAATGCCTGATGGAAAACTTGCTGGTGTTCTTTATATTGGAGACAATGCAGTAACAGAACTTCAAAAAGCAAGAATTAAAAAAATAAAAAAACAAGGACATGATATTATTTTAATTGAAAAATCAAAAACAGGACAAATTAGACAAAAAACAATAGGAGAATTAACAGATAGAATAGAAAATGAATCAGTTATTGTAGATCCCACAAATAATTCTTCATTTTTTGAAACTTATTTTGTTGATTCAGACAAATACAAAGAAAATGCAAAAAATAATCAAAGTTTATATGATGTTATGATTGATGATATGTTGAATTTTATTAGAGAAAAATATCCACAAACAACTTTAGGTAGAGCTGATATTAAAACATATATTAAATCATGTGTTGAAGGAAGAAATCCTGAAGAATTATATGATAATGAACCTATTGATCTTCCTCTTAATAGATCAACACTTAGGTCTTTACTTAAGGAATCTGAAAAACAACCAAAACCAGTTGTTCCTCTTAGACCGAAAAAAACAAAAAAACAAAAACCAGCACAATCAGCACCACAAAGACAACCAGTAAAAGAAAGTAAACCATTCAGATTCAGAGACAATCCTTTTGTAACAATGGTTTTAACATTTCTTAGCACATGTGCATTAGGTGGACTAGCACATCAATATGTATTAGGACAAACAACACCAGAACAAGAACGTGTTACAGAAACACCAGAAGAAGTTACAGAAAGTGCTTGATTTGATTAACCAAAACATTAAAATATAAATAAACTTTTTTTAATTAATTTTTTACTTTTATTCTTAATTCAATTCTATATTTTTAAACCTAAACTTAAAGTTCATTAAAAATAAATAGTTAACTTTAAAAACAACCTCTCTAATTCTTTATTATATCCCTACTTAGCTCAATTTGGTTAGAGCGTTCGGCTGTGAAGATATTCCCTTATATATGGAAAATCTTGGTCAAAGATGCGCTTTACGACCTTATGTACTAACAAGGAATGATAGAGAGCCAGCCAATACCGAAAGGATATTCCCGGTAAAGGTTCCTGGTTCAAGTCCGGGAGTGGGGATTGAGAGAACAGATTATTCTGTTCTCTTACTTTCTTTTAAAATAGCATATCTTTCTTTAATTGTAGTATAAGGAGGACAATAACCTAATTTTTTCCATACTAGTATTTTTGTAAGATGTTTTGGATTACTAAATCCTATATGATTCATCCATTTTGAAAAATTTTTATTTCCATTAATTTCTAATCTATAATAATAAAAATTGCCAAAATTGTTTTTTTTGAAAACTTTCTGTCTATAATAAGATATTTGAATCTTATCGAGAATCATGCTTACATCGTCTAACAATTTTTCTGATGCAGAAGAACCTACAATTCTAGGATAACAATTTATCTTCTTTTTACCCTTTCTAAAATTAACACTGAAATCTGTATCAGCTAATCCACGAAGAAAGTGTAGAGATAATTCATTATTTTGTAATATTATATCAGGAATTCTTGCTATACGGGATTTCTTTCCTACAATTAAACCAATTCCTTCAAAAAACTCTAAAATTTTTTTGGAACTAAGATATAGTCTAGAATACTCTTCCTCTTCTCTAAATTTTAAATCTATTTTAAACACTTTTTTAAATAAAGATGAAATAAAGTGGAAATACTCTATCTCTTCTGTCTTATTACCTGCTATATCTAATCTATAGTCTGTTCTTTTCTTTGAAATGTATCTACTTAAATGGCCATCTCCAGTTATAATTCCACAAAGTTCAGCAATTTCAGTAGTTATTTTAATATTTTGTAAATTTATATTAATCATTTTATATCACCAAGTCTAACAAAGATTAAACTCTCTAAATAATTTATTGGTTGTTCTAATATATAAGTTTCACGCGAACATGTCCAGTGACCAGTGAAAAGCTTCTAACAAGCTATATCTCAAGAATTCATTGGTTTAACATCACTGGACACTCTTTTGAAAATGTCCACTGATAAACAAAAATTATAATTTAATAGTTTAATTAATTAATAGATAATATAAAATGTTAAATATAAAAATATTAATAAGCAAAGTTTTTCATTTTTTTTAAAGGTTTTACCACTTATTTCTATACAAAAAATAGTAAAATTTATAAACAGAAAAATTTGTTACTGAACTGATGGTAAAGGTGCTTTCTTTGAGACAAAAACATAGATTATAGACAATACTCTCTTAGATAGCCATATTTAGTAGTAAAAAAAGAAAGTAAGCCCTGGTAGTGTAGTTGGTCTATCATGAGGCCCTGTCGAAACTCAAAATTTCAAAAGAGGTTTGATTTAGACTCTTTTGGCTTATTGCAGAGAGGCCTCGACTCGGGTTCGAATTTAAATTTAACGAAAGTCCCGGCCAGGGCGTTTAAATTCACAAAAAAACCTTAAAATTATATAAAAAAAT
>CAXGTL010000028.1:0-13535 GCA_964012725.1 Candidatus Woesearchaeota archaeon | reverse complement strand
GGAGGAATAAAAAATGAAATATGAAAACAAATCATACGAAGTAGCACAAAACTTAGTTGGAAAAGTCTTAAAAATAAATAACCAAAAAGTTCAGGTTATAGAAACAGAAGCATTTGAAGGAGGAAAACAAACTCCGCAAAGAGCATGCATGAGATATGCCCCAGGACAAATAGGATTACTTAATTATAGAGGATCTAAGTTTGTTAATATTGGTACAGAAGCAGCAGGTTTCCCATCATGTGTTCTTTTAAGAGCTGTTAAAATAGAAGACGAACTTATAGAAGGACCTGGTAAAGTGGGAAAAGCACTTAACGCAGAAAGTCTAGAATTTTTAGTTTTAGGTAAAGATATTCGTGTTACAGGAAGAACAAAACCTTGTGAATTTTACAGAACTGAAGTTTCAAGCAATAGTTTAGGTAGATACAGATTAATAGAATAATCATAACTCATCTAAACTAACTTGTCTACTCTTTTTTTTATTATTTTCTTTTTCTGTTATTATTCCAGACTCTGTACTTGGCTTTGTTTGTTCTTGTTGTTCTTTGTTTTCTTCTGTTGTTTCTTTTTCTTTTTTCAAAGGAGCATGAACCCTCTCAGTAATCTTATCTTCCATCTCCAACCTATCCATTATCTGTTTACTTCGTTCAACAACTTCTGCAGGCAATCCAGCTAACTTTGCAACCTGAATACCATAGGATTTATTAGTTCCACCTTCAACAATCTTACGAAGAAACACAATTTCATCATGTTTTTCATGTATAGCAATATTATAGTTCTTTACACCAGATAGTTTGTCTTGCAATTTATTCATTTGATGATAATGTGTTGCAAACAAAGTCTTTGCATTAATCTTATTATGTATGTACTCAGCAATTGACCATGCTAATGAAATTCCGTCAAATGTAGATGTACCTCTACCAATTTCATCTAATATCACAAGTGATTGAGAAGTAGCATTATTAAGAATGTTTGCAGTTTCATTCATTTCTACCATAAAAGTACTTTGACCATGTGTTAAATCATCATATGCACCAACACGAGTAAAAATCCGATCAACTAAACAAAGATTTGCAGAACTAGCAGGAACAAAACAACCTAATTGAGCAATTAATTGGATTAAAGCAATCTGTCTCATTATTACCGATTTCCCACTCATGTTTGGACCTGTAATAATTAGAGTTCTTTGGTTGTTATTTAGTGTTATATCATTTGGAACAAATACTTTTTCAATTAATTCAACAACTGGATGTCTACAATCTTTTAATTCAATTTTGTTTTCATTAATCACTGGTCTTACATAATTATTATTTTTAGAAACTATTGAAAAACTTAATAATAGATCAAGCATTGAAATTTTGTTAGATAATGCTTGTATTTCTGTTGTAGATTTTTTAATTTCATCACAAACTTTTACAAAAAGGTCATATTCTAAATCATTTATTTTTTCTTGTGCATTTAATATTAAAGCTTCTTTTTCTTTTAGCTCAGGTGTTATAAATCTTTCAGCATTAACAAGTGTTTGTTTTCTAATATAATTTTCAGGAACTTTTTCTAAGTTAGCTCTTGACACAGTTATATAATAACCAAACACTTTATTAAAACCAATTTTTAAAGAACCAATTCCTGTTTTCTTTTTTTCATCAGCTTCTAATGATGCAATCCATTTTTTAGAATTAGTAGTTATATCTATTAATTCATCTAACTCTTTATTATAACCAGTTTTTATCATGTTTCCTTCTCTAACACTAACATTTGGTTCATTTTTTATGGAATTTGTAATTAAATCTTTTACATAAGACAATTCTTTGATTTCAGACATTTGTTTAAGTAATTGTGACTTTGTTGTTGATAATGATTCTTTAACTTTAGGAATTAATTCTAATGAAAGTTTAAGTGCAACTAAATCACGTGCATTTGCATTACCATAATTAATTTTTGCAATTATTCTTTCAATATCATTCAATTGTTTTAATTGGTGTACAAGATCTTCTGACAATATTGCATTTTCTTTAAGTTCTTCAACAGCATTAAGTCTTTGATTAATTTTTTCTTTAGAAATCAGTGGTTGTAAGATTATTTTTTTCAACAAACGTCCACCAACAGAAGTACATGTTTTATCTAATACAGAAAGTAATGTTCCTTTTGAAGACTGATCTAAAATATTTTTAAGCAATTCTAAATTACGTTGTGTACTAGAATCTAATAACATATAATCATTTGGTAAAAACAATTTTATTTTGTTTATATAATCAAGGTTAGTTTTTTGTGTTTCATTTAAATAATTAATAAGAGCTCCAGCAGGATTGATAGTTAAGTTTTCTTTTTCTAAACCAAAACCCTTGAGATTAATTGTATTAAAGTGCCTTAACAATGAAGTGTACGAATGGTCTTTTGCATAATGATGATCTGGATAAGGATTAATAAAAACAGAACTGTGTTCTAACATTTTTATTAATTCTTTATTAATTTTTAAAGATTCAGGAATTATTACTTCTTTTGGTTTGAACCTAGTTATTTCATTCAAAAGATTAGTTTCATCAACTTCCATTACTAAGAACTCACCAGTTGATAGA
This sequence comes from Candidatus Woesearchaeota archaeon, assembly GCA_964012725.1. Taxonomy (GTDB): domain Archaea; phylum Nanobdellota; class Nanobdellia; order Woesearchaeales; family CAXGTL01; genus CAXGTL01. The sequence continues at coordinate 10,962 of CAXGTL010000028.1, read as the reverse complement.
TCAATGATTGCTAATGAATATTTTGAAAGATGTTGGTATATTGAAAAAATATAATTATTAGATTTAGAATCTAGCATGGAACCATCCATAACAGTTCCAGGTGTTACAATTCTGGTAACTGCTCTGTTCACAATTCTGCCTTTCACAGTTCTTGGATCTTCTGTTTGCTCACAGATTGCAACTTTATAACCGGCATTTACTAGTTTTGGTAAATATGTATCTAAAGCATGGTATGGAATTCCTGCTAATGGTGCTCTTCCTTCACCTTTGCCTCTTGCAGTTAGTGTTATGTCAAGAACTTTAGAAGCAGTCACAGCATCATCATAGAATGTTTCATAAAAATCACCCATTCTAAACAATACTAAACAATCTTCATGCTTTTTCTTTACTTCAACAAACTGACGCATTGCTGGTGTTAGTCTGGTTGAAGAAGTTATACCTCCTACCATGCTAAATGTGAATTAATTCTTTATATAAATAGATTGTTGTTATCCTGTATCAATTATATTCTAGAAAATATAGTTTAAAAGAATTAGATATATAAAAATAAAATATTAATTAGTTTCAAACTTACTCAAACAATAATCTTTAGTCTGACCTTTGAACTTATTACAAACCTCTGGATCATCCAAAGCAACAGCTACACTTGTATAACATTGTCCAACAATGTGTGGTGGACTTTGGTCTTCTAACTCACATATTGATATATCTTTTAACTGTACTGCTATTGTTTCAATACAAAAACCTCTTCTTAAATAATTTTCAATAAAAAAGCAAGGTTTTGGATCATTTGTTGCAGTTGCAACATCAAAAAAACATTCCATCCTATCATCTCCAAAAGGAGACTTTGAACAAAGTGTATAATCATTCAAACTCATTCCAATATTTTTAAAACAACTACCTTTCCATACATCATTTTCTATTAATTCACATATTTCAGGATTTTCACTTTCTACAGCAACTTCATGTTTACAATAATCTTCAGTCTGTGGATTAGTTATGATATTACTTGAACAAAGTTCAACATTATTTTTTCTTACAGCTTGTTCAACATAACATTGGTTCTTTTCATCTTCTAACTCAACAATGCTACAATCAACTGCAGTAAACCAGTTATTAAGGTATAAACATATAATGCCAACTATTGCAAGAAATATTACAATCTTCACCCATGGTTTTAATGTTTTCATTTAAATCTCCGATTTCAATGAATTTCAAAATAAAGATTTTGAATTTTCATCTTTATTTATTCGTTTTATAAATTCATTTATAATCTTTTTGTTTCTTTAAAGTATATTTTGTATAAATACAAGTTTAATTCAAAATATCCGTCTGTGCCATGGATGCCATTGATACCAAAGGTATTCATGGCATGGCCAGATGGAATTTTATGAATGAAATGAATAAAATGGAATAGGATTTTTGAATTAAACTACTGATTTCAAAACAATAAAAATGTAAACATTTTTAAGCTTTAAAATCTTTGATTTTAAAACAACTTCTTAATAACATCCATTGTAAACAAAACAACTGCCCTTGTCTGTTGTTGACTTGGCAAAAACAAATCCTTTTTCTTGTGAACAGACTGAATCCTTATATTATTGATTAAATGAATCTGTTGTGTTAAACCAGGATCAAACCTAACACTTTGTTCTGTTAATTTTGCAATCAACTTACCTAAACCAATGTTAGGCGATGTTGCTAAAAGATCTTTTTTTGTTAATTCATAATACTTTCTAAATAAACAAGTTTCTAATATTCTTCCACATAATATGATTGCTGACCTATAACATACAGAACTATAACATCTGTTTAACTCATCTATATCTTCAAGAATCTCATGTTGAACTGCATCAGGAATATTATTTGGTTTGATAAAAATACCTTCAACAGACAAATTAATTGACCTAATCAATCTCTGAGCTTTGTTAGCTTTCATAATAATATCAGTTTTGTCCTTTATCTTTGATATATCAGTTAATAATTCAATCAATCCTATTAAGTTTTGGTCTTGTTTTAATTGTTTTTTAAGCATAAGATTCAGATCATCAATTTTGTTTGTCAAATTAAACATCCTTTTCATATAATATTCTTTTTGTGCTTCCACAAACTTATTACTTGCACCAATGTTTTGTCTATTAAGAAAATCAATTGCAGTCTTCAGATCACTTATATTTTTATTAATCTTTTTAATAATTTTTTCCATATAACATCACTAAAAACTAAGATATATTTATCTTTTGTGTTTTATGATGTAGTAGTAATTTTAAGTCCTTTTAACGAATTATCATCTTTAAATCTTATTTAAGTAATATCTTAATCCAAAATATCCGTCTGTGATGTCAAGAATCGTAGATTCTTGATCATGCTCATAAATGCTCTGCATTTATGACACATTGTTTGCTGTTAGGCCAGATGTAGTTTTGCTGAGCATTAAGCGAGGCAAAATGGAATAGGATTTTTGGATGAAGCTTATTTAAGTGGAAACATATCAAAAAAAGGAAAAATATATAAACACATACCAATATAATCTATATTCATAATAATAAACTGAGGTGAATAATATATGGCTAAAGCAATACCAGCAGCACCTGCTGAAAGAATTTTAAAAAGCGCAGGAGCAAAAAGAGTTTCTGACCCTGCAAAAAAAGCACTTGCAGATGTACTAGAAGATATAGGATTACAGATAGCTGAGCAAGCAGTAAAGATTGCTAAGAACTGTGGAAGAAAAACTATTACAGATGAAGATATTAAAATGGTGAGGTTGTAGTATTAGATATGAAGACATACTCACTATCGTTCGTAGCCTTCATATTGAAGGTGATAATAAAATGAGGAATCCAATATGAAGATTACAATTGACACTGAAAAAGATTCACCAGAAGCTGTACAAAAAGCAATTCAATTGCTTTCTTCTTTAACTAATTCTGTAGTTAGAAGTAATAATGCCGGAGATTTGTTTGGAAATAGTCTTGTTCAAAGTCCTAGTAACGCCAGTATGAATCCTAATTCTGGTCTTAACACTCTTCCTAGTTCTAATACCGACCATAATACAGACTCTAACACTAATCTTAATTCCATACCTAATTCTAGTCCAACTCAAACCAGTTCTCAAGGTGGTGTGTTTAACATGTTTGGTAACACACCTGCACAACCAAGTCAAAGTGAGGAAGAACAAGAACCTCAGGATAAAGTACATTTAATGCCATATTGAAGAATTCTAAATAAAACAAAAGAATACTAAAAGTTATTAAATTTTAAAAAATGATATTATAAAGTAAAAAAAAGAAAATAAAAAAAAACCTATTTAATCAAATGATTTTTCTCAATAGTCTTTAACCATTTATTAGATTCAAAAAACTTTAATTTAACTGTCTTCTCTATATCAAGATCCTTAAATGATCCACTTTTTAGTTTAATTGTAGACTCTCTTACTTCTCCTTTACCTATATCAAATGATATGTCTGCTCTTTCTAAATCTGTTGTATCTGAATTTTTTCCATCATATGCATAAACTTTGACATGCATATTTTCAATTATTTTTTGATTATTTTCTAATTTATATGTAACAGTTGTAATCTTTCCATATTCTGAGTCTGTTCCTGCGTTTTTAACAACTGAGTCTATACTTAAAATTGTATATTTGATTTCTCCTTCTAAAGCAGTCATTTTTGGTCCTTCTTCAACAACTGGTACAACTACAGGTTCTGGTTCAGGTACAACTTCTTCTACTACTTCTGGTACAACAGTTGTTTCTTCAACTGCTGCTTGAGTTTCTACAACTTCTTCAGAACTATCTTCAACTGCAGATGCAGTTACATCATTTCCTACTCCAGATACTTCACAGCTTTTGCATGTTAGTTCTGGGAAAGGATTATGTACTAATAACATAAATAATAACCCTATTATAACAAATATATAGAAAATCCTTTCAAGATTCTTAGGTTTTGGTATTTTGAGTGTCATATACTCTCTTTTTTGTTCTTTTACATCTATTGACATTTTATATATTCCTCCTGTTTTATTAGTTTTAATTTAATTAAGTATTATTTATTTCATATATATTTATATATGTTTCGGTTAATTTGCTATATATTAAATATCTATATGTGCTGTCAGAAATACTGTTGCTGCCTATTATGTTTCTGCCGTTGTGAGGGCAATCTTATAAAATGTCAGAAATTGAAAATTTCTGATCATGCTCAAGAGCTTTCAGTTCTTGACAAGCCCGAATAGGCAGGGCAGCTACGAATGATAGTGAGTAAGTATTTCTGAAAGCTTTATAAGTAAGGTGAAACGTAGTAGGATTTTTGGATTGTCATAGCCAATTAGTCATTTTGTGAACATTGAGTAGGTGAACAAAAGGGTTTCATCAGATGAGTTTAACAACAAATTATATATATAACATCCAATAATAACAATAATATGGAAAAATACAAATTCCTAGAACACACAGCAGATGCAAAGTTCCAAGCATTCGGCAAAACATTGGATGAAGCATTCTCAAACGCAGCTTTAGCTATGTTTAGTGTAATGTTTGAGACAGATAAGATCAAGCCAAAGGTTACAAAGAAGATCGAAGTAAAAGCTGATAATCAAGAATCATTATTGTACAATTTTTTAGAAGAATTATTATTCTTATTAGATGCAGAAACCTTTTTCTTACACAAAGTCATTGGTTTAAAGATAAGTAAAGCAAATGGTAAGTTTGTGTTATTTGCAGAAGTTGTTGGTGATACTGATTTACAAGGCTATGCAATACATGGCGAAGTCAAAGCAGTGACTTATAATGAAATGTTTGTTAAAAAACAAAAAGAACAGTTTGTTGTTCAAGTTGTTGTTGATTTGTAAGGTAATAGTAATGAATGGGATAGAAAATCTAAAAAGCAAAATTCTAAAAGAATTCAGTAAATGTGGTATAAGATTATTCTTAATAGGCCATGAAGGAGATAAACATTATTTTCAAATATTTTATAATCCGGAGTATAAAGATAATGGGATTAGTGTTGGAGAAATAATTATCAATAGAGAATTAAGAAAACTATACAAAGATAATGCAACATTAACTCTTTTTAACACAGATGAACTTCCTGAAAATATTGATAATCCTAACATTGAAGTTGTTTATGATAGAAGATGGGTTAACATCCATCTTTCAGGATCTAAGACAAAAACAAAAAAGAATTCAGACAAAAAACTAGGTTCTAATATAGTTACGATTGATGAAATACCATTAGGCTTTTATGAAAGATATACAAATCCTGAGTTATATTCCTCTAGTCCTATTGTTACTTATGAATTATTATAAATATTATTCAGCAAACTTTATATATTAATCTAAGATTTCTATACTAAGAAGGTGATTCAATGGAAATTAAAAAAAAATCTGAGTTTATTTGGGAGATAGAAAAAACAGGTAACATGAAAGTACCTGCAATAGTATATGCTTCTGAAAAATTAATGAATTTAATTAAAAGAGATAAAAGTCTTGACCAAGCTAAGAATGTTGCATGTTTAAAAGGAATACAAAAAGCATCTTATGTTATGCCAGATGCTCATCAAGGATATGGTTTCCCAATAGGTGGTGTTGCAGCGTTTGACATGAAAAAAGGTATAATCTCACCAGGTGGCGTAGGTTATGATATTAATTGTAGTGTTAGACTATTGTCCACTAATATATCTGTAGATGATATGATGAAGAAAAGAAAAGAAGTAATTAATTTATTATTTGACAATATCCCAGCAGGTGTTGGTAAAAAAGGTAAAAAAAGATTTTCTAAAGAAGAATTAACAGAAGTATTAGCTGGTGGAACAAAATGGGCAGTTGAACAAGGCTATGGTGTTAAACAAGATTATGAACATACAGAAGACCATGGTTGTTTACCAAATGATCCAAATGCTATAAGTGAAAGAGCAATGCAAAGAGGAATGCCTCAGTTAGGTTCATTAGGTGCTGGTAATCATTTTTTAGAAATACAAAAGATTGACCAAATCTATAAACCAGAACTTGCTAAAACTTTTATGTTAGATAATAAAGATAATGTTGTGATAATGGTACACTGTGGTTCTAGAGGTTTAGGTCATCAAGTTGCTAGTGATTATATAAAAGAAATGGAACAAAAATATGGTATTAAAGATTTACCAGATAGACAATTAATAAATGCTCCAATTCAATCAGATTTAGGTCAAAAATATTTGAATGCAATGGGTGCTGCTGGTAATTTTGCATTTGCAAACAAACAAATGATAACACATTGGATTAGAGAATCATTACAAAAGATATTTGGTAAAGATTCAGAAGCAAATGTTGTTTACGATGTTTGTCATAATATTGCTAAGATTGAGAAACACCAAGTAGATGGTAAAACAAAAGAACTATGTGTTCATAGAAAAGGTGCAACTAGATCTTTTGGTCCTGGTAGGGAAGAATTGCCACAAATATATCAAAAAACAGGTCAACCAGTACTTATACCTGGTTCAATGGGAACTGCGTCTTATGTTTTAGTTGGTACAAAACAAGCAGAAGAACTAAGCTTTGCTTCAACTGCACATGGTGCAGGAAGAGTTGCTTCTAGGTCTGAAATGTTAAGAAACTTCAGAGGAGAACAAATTAAAAAACAAATGGAGCAAAAAGACATATTCTTAAAAGGTGCATCTTGGAAAGGTATTGCAGAGGAAGCACCTCAAGCATATAAAGACATTGACGAAGTTATCAGAGTATCTGATTCATTAGGTATTGGTAAGACAGTTGTCAGGGTAGTGCCTTTGGGTGTGATTAAGGGTTAAGCTTTTAAATTAATTTTAGTTCTTTATGTATATATGAGAGATACAAATATGCATGAAATGTTTGCTTTTATTCATGCTTTTAATTATGGAGATACTATTTATTTAGATGATATTGGAAGAAAAGTAAACACCATTCCAAAAAACCAGAAATATTTTTTTTATAATATGGATGGGTCAGAACGTGAATCTTATGAAGGAGTACATGAATTTAGTGCATTTGGAGAAGTAAGTGATTTAGTTTCTAAAGATATTATTGAAAAATATAATCTGATTCACTTAATTGGTGGAAAATTAAGTATCTGTGTGATGAGATTTACAAAAGATATTTTACATCAATTTGTTCTTAACAATAAAAGAGAAATAACTTTTTGTTTAGATCTAAAATTAATTTATGATTCTGATAAACCACGAAAGTTTTATAAGATTTATGATAATGATTCAATATTAAGGACAATAGATTTTTCTGATTTTCCTTTACATTTAGAACAACAAAGAAAAGAGGATATGTTATATTTATATTTTACAAATCCAAAATTACACTAAAAGTATATACTTTATATATTGTAATCGAAATGTTTTTAAAGTGTCTCTGTTTATTACTTTATATTATATAATAAGGTGAAAATAAAATGATAAATGAACTTGAACAATTGATGTTTACTTCAGAAGAATGTGCTTATTTAATGGGTATACAATTCACACAAGAAGATAGAATAGAAATAAGAGATTTTTATTGTGGTATTTTATCAGAAACTCGTAAAAGTGAACACGAATCATTATTAAGAGAAGTAGAATATCTTATGAATTGAAATTAAATTTTAAAATTTTGGAAAACTTAAAGTTCAATAATTTTTCCTTTCTTACCAACATTAATAACCTTAGTATTACCAATCATTTCTTCTATTCCTTCTGCTTCATGAACATGAGAACATAGTAAAATGTTTGGTTTAAAAGTGTCAATTGCTTTTTTAACAGCAGTACTTGGTGGTACGAACTCAGATAACTGGCCCATTAATGATTCAGATGGATGCATATGTGTAACCATTATCTTTTTTTGTAAATCTTTTATTTTATCATGGCCTTTATCTAATAAACCAAATAATTCTTCTTCTGTAACTATTGGTGCTGGTCCAACATTTGTTGCTCCACCTGCTCCAAATACACCTACATTATTAGAAGAAATTGCATATCCATGTAAATTCTTTATTCCATAAAGCTCTGATAAGAAACCAGTTGTTGCAATTGATTCATGATTGCCTGGTATGATAAACACTTTTAGATTTCTTTCAACAAACGGTTTTATTAAGTGTGTAGTTGACATATCTCCATATGTTATGTCACCGCAGATTATAACATAGTCTACTTCTTCTTTAACAGCTCTTTCTGCTAAACTCTTTGCAAGGTTTATGTCGCCGTGTATGTCACCGGCTGCTAGTATTTTCATTTTTTATCTTATTAATATTCTTTTTCTAATCCACTTATACCTGCACTATAAAATTCTTCCATTAAAATAGGATCATTTTCTAAATGAATATCTTGTCTTTTAAATTCTTCTATAGTTGCATCAACAAGGCCATCTTTATCAAGATCTGTTACAACAAGGTATCTTTTAACACCCACAGTTTCATTTCTTTTAGGTCTTTGTTCTGTAGAAAAAATTATCTCTGTTTCAAGATCTACTTCAAATCCTCTATATTTATCAAAAATAGCTACTCTATTAGATTTTACTGCAACTGGATTAACTCTATCTCCTTTTAAAAAAAAGACACTAGGTCCACCATTCCATAATAGATCATACATACTTCTAGGAATAGAATCCTTTCCTGATTTTATTTGGTATTGTTTTTCCATTTTATATTTTTCCTTTATTATTACATATCTACTGGATATAAACCATCACATGTTGGATGTTTAAATTGTAATCCTTTTATAATCTTTAGCATGTCAGGATGATCTGCATAATATGTTTCAAAACACCATCTACTTAAATAACCATGGATGCTTTACTAATATGAATCTTACTTTCTGCTTTATTACATATTGAACATGTACTACTAAACTTTTACTATCATTTCCATTAACCATATATAAAAAGAACTATATATTCTTTATAAATGTTTCTGTATGGACCTACTAATTAGTAGTTAATTCATTGAAACATTAGAATTCTGCATTTAGAGCTTCTAATGCGTTTTCTTGAGTTTTCTACTTTCACGCATGGTTTTTATAAAATCAGGCGCAAAACTCAATGTAAACAAATTGAACCTTAGGTTTTACCTATTATATTAATTATAGGATTAAGTGATATATAAATCTTGTTGGAGTTTTTTGAATTGTGTGCACCTGCACAATTTAGTTATCAAATAGTAGTAACAAAAACGAAACATTTATATACCTCTACCTTATCCTACTTTATAGTATGAAGAAGAAACTTAGTATAACAATTGAAGAAGATACAATAAAATCACTAGATAAATTTATTATAGATGGAAGATTTAGAAATAAATCACATCTCATAGAATTTAGCTTAAACAAATTTCTACCTAAAGAAACTGACAAAAAAGAATTAAGAAAACATTTTATTGAAACACTTTATTATGTATTAAAAGATGTAGTGTCTCCTACACCTTATCTACAAATAGTAAAAGATGATGAGAATGACAGCATTGATGTAAAATTCTTAGATGGTAGAGGAATGCTTCATTCACCTAATTCAACTGAAATCACTGTTCAAGATATAGACATTGCGTCACTTTTCTTTGATGATTTTCATGTACTTAAAGAAGGTGTTACTGGAGTAGGAAAAACATATGGTGCAGAAGCTGTTTTTGATGCTATTTTTGGTTCAGAAGGGTATTATACAATAAGATTAAGTGGTGGTGTTCTTGGTAGTTCTGTTTTTGAACCATTTACAACAACTACTTTAGAAAATGGAGTACCAAAAACAAGAGTTGATCATGATAAATGTAAGAAATACGGTGCATTATTTATTGATGAAATTAATAGAGGAGATTGTCAAGAATCATTTCAAGTTATTGATGGAAAAATTCATGTTAATGGTGATACTGGTTATCTAGGAATTCCTATTCCTAAAACTGAAAGACTTAAAGGTCTTTCTATAGTTGCTGCTATGAACCCGCCTGATGCACTTCACAGTGCAGGAATTGAATTAGATATTGCAGGAGAAAACAGATTCCTTAAATTCAAATTTCCAAATGGAGTTGCAGAAGCTGGCTCAAGCCAGTTAGAAAAAAGATTAGTAGATAATTTACACGAAAACTTTTGGAAAGAATTTGCTAAACGTTCTGGTGTTCAAGGTGGATGGAGAGAAATATATCCATTGGTTACTGATTCTAAACAATTTCCAACAGAACTTGATGGTGAAACAAGAGAATTTATAGATGTTGCTATTGGATTTGTTGGTTATGATCCTAAAGAAACTCATGATAGAAACATGGAACTTATTCAACAAGGAGGATATTCACCTAATTTTTCAATTAGAGATGATAATAATTATCAAAAAATATTGAGTTCACAAAGCAAACTAAAACATAGTTTTGTAAGGCGTGATCTTAGAAAAATCCAAGATTTAAGCAGATTACTGGCATTTATTAAAGGAATAAAGAATAAAACTTTTGAAACTGATGTTGATCTTGATGATGCTACAGCAAGTATTGGCATTATTCTTGAAAGTAAAACAATAACAGGCAGTGATCATGGTAGTTTGATAGCTCTTGTTAATGAAGCTCGTTCAGCTTATACAGAATTGCATAAAGATTTGAAAGTTGAACAAAAATATGGACTAAGGGAATTCTTTTATCAAGCAGCTGTTTATGCTGGCCAAGAAAATGGGTTTGAAGCTTACATGAATACACTTGAAAACGGAATGATGCAGTTAAGTGAACAAGCAGAAAGTGCTGCTAAGGTTTGTATCCAATCTCGTGCTTTAGCTGACTTAGTTGTTCTTGAATATTTTAGTAAAATGTATGAAGAAGAAGTGTCTAGTGCATTGGAACAAAAAGAAGACTTAGATTGTTTTGGAGCTATAAAACAATTGTATGAGGATAAAAAAGATCAAAAAAGTGTATATGAGCATAGGCTTGATTCAATAATCAGATAAGACAATGGTACATATAATCCCAAGAGATAAGGTAAGACATTTGGAATGGAAACCAG
>CAXGTL010000027.1:0-14254 GCA_964012725.1 Candidatus Woesearchaeota archaeon | reverse complement strand
TTTTTCTGGGTTTTTGTGGATATTGAATCCAATACATAAAACCAATAATTAAAATAATTAATATAATTGCGCCTACCCATTCAGTATTCCAGTTTATTGATAAATATTTGAAGAACCATTCTAAAAATGAAGGTTCATTATCTGGACCAGGTATTGCGTCTAAAAATATGAATAAAACTGATAATACACTAAGAGCAATCATAAAAGTTCTCCATCCACCTTCCTGAAAAAAGAATGGTTTTTTTTCATCTTTATGAAATGTTCCAACAAGTAATAATATTAATACAATCATGATTAAAACTAAAACTACTTTGCCAACAGTTTGGTTTATAATTCCAACTAATTCAGATGAAACTATAACAAGAAAGCCTGCAACAAATGCAACCATTGAGTTTAGATTTTTTTTTGAATATTCAACACTATTAATAGTGTCTGTACCAAGGACCCTTGTTCTTTCTAATAATGCATACATTATTGTGAAAACTAAAATAAATGGTAAAATAACTCTAAATACACCGATACCTTCTAGAAATCTTATTATTCCTTCAAATACTGTTTCTTGTACCAATTCATCACCTTTTTTTATGTGTTAATATGTATACTTATAATATAGTTATTTATATATGTTTCTATTTTTAAATGTTTCTAAATGTTTAAAGGCTTTATCCAAAATATCCGTCTGTGCCTTCAATGACAGCAATAATTCAGTTATTGATGGCATGGCCAGACGTAGTTTTACGAATGCAATGAGTAAAATGAAGTAGGATTTTTGGATAAAGTCATATTTAGAGTAAAGTTTTCTATTTTAAAAAAAAAGAAAAAAAGAAATATTTACTTAGTTAACCAGTTATAAAGCCATACAAATATGTATAAACCTACAAACACATCTATGAATCCATAGATTAAACCTAGAACTGCTCCACCGAATGTTATTGTAAAGCCTGGATAAATGCTTACAAATAATTCTAAGAATGCTGTTCCATATCCGTTGGAAGCTGCAATTAATGTTGTTAATAACATTCCAACTCCCCATATAATTCCACCTGCAAGACCAAACTTAACTGGGTCTAGTTTCATACCAGGTAATGCTTTTTTCTTTGCCATTATATTTCACCTCGTTTTTTAATATGATATTATTGTTTTTGGTTTAATGGTTTATATAATTTGTGGTAACATTTATATACCTACATATATTAGTCAATCATATGATAAACACAAAAGACTTCATTCAAATGAAGAAAGAAATCGACACATACGATTCTCAAAGAGAATTATTAATCAAGAAAGCTAGAGATGTAATTAGAATGAGTAAAAAGATTATATATTCTGTGCATAGAGAAGATATGAAATCTGCTAAAAAAGCAGTTGATGATATTAAGAAATCTGTTGTTCAGTTGAATAAGTTTACTAAGAATCATGCTAAGCTTTATTTTGAAGGAAGTTATAAAGCAGCAATACAAGAATATGTTGAAGCATTATTATTCTATTATTTTATGGACAAAGGAAAAATATTGACAAGAAAAGAGTTAGGTGTTGAAACTAATTATTATTTATTAGGTATTTGTGATCTAACAGGTGAACTTGGAAGAGTTGCTGTTAATTCTGCAACAAAAGGCAAAACAAAGGTTGCACTTAAGATGAAAGAAGTTGTTGAGTTAATCTACGGCGAACTTATTAAGTTTGATTTTAGGAATGGTGAAATCAGGCGTAAGTATGATTCTATAAAACATGATTTACATAAGCTGGAGAATCTGTGTTTTGAATTGAAGATGAGAAAGAAGTGAGTATAGAAGAATTTGTTTCAAATTATGGTAATATTATAACTCTTGGTGTTGTAAGTGCAGTATATGCTAGTGCTGTGATTTATACTTTAACACAAAAAGGAGAAGAACAAAAGGTTAAACAAGAAAATTTTGATGATTTAAGATATATGCATAATAAAACTTATTCTCTTGATGATTTTATGTTTAGGTGAATTTTTCAAAAAGTTTATAAGTTAGTTCTTTATTAATTATATTTATATAAAAAAAAGAGGCTAAAATGAAACATCCAAATAAAAAGATAATGCAAGAACTTATAGAATATGTTGAGAAATATACAAAAAAATATGGGAACGCAACAGGTGCACTTTTAGTTAAAAATAATAAGATAATGGCAAAAGCTATTACAACTGTTGAAAAAGATAAAGATCCAACTTCTCATGCAGAATTAAAAGTTATAAGTAAAATGTGTAGGAAAAATAAAAATTATCACTTGAAAAATTATTATCTTTATTCTACTCAAGAACCATGTCCTATGTGTGCAAGTGCAATTGTATGGGCAAGAATAAAAGGAGTTGTTTATGGATGGGAAGGACATAATGCCTGGCAAAGATTAAATATTCCTCCACAAAAAATATTTAAAACAAGTCCTGAAAAAATTAAAGTATATCCTAAATTCATGGAAAAAGAATGTATGGAAGTTATAAAGTTAAGTAAAGATAAAGAAATAAAAGAATATTTTAAAAAAAAGAAAAAGTAAATAATTAAAATATTATAAAAAATGAAAAAAAGAGGCCCAAACTAAAGAATTACAACTTCCAATAAATACTCAAAATGATTCCTATATGTTTCTATAACCTGTTCATTCCTAATTATTATTACTATTAAATGTATTCTTCATAAAACTAGAAATTTTTAGTAAACTGAAATAACTTCTAAACTTAGGTGGATTATATGAATAATCAAGAAATGACTCCTCAATAGTGACAATAAAAACAAAAGGTTTATAAACTAAAGAAATTTACTGTATTATATAATATATAAAGGTAATAAATATGCAAGAAATACAATTTCAAGAAGAAACTGAATTAAAAATACCATGTAAAATTCGAAGATTAAGATCGTTTGAGGGAAAAAGTATTAATAATATAGTTATGCTTTTAAATGGTACAAATGAAAAGGGCAAAATTGTTGATGTAAAAAGGAACCTAGTAACACCTAAATTCTTACTTAATGAAAGAGTTTATGGAAAAAATTATCATGATCGAATATTATTACAAGATAAGAATATTGATACTGCTTGTGGAGTTGTTGTAGATCCAGAAGGTTCAGGAGAAGTAGTTCTTGGATTATATTCAGATCCGATTGTTAAAGAATTAATTAATTCATTAAATCCTAATAGTGATCTTAAAAATAATTCACTTGTAATAAGTAGAGATTATTACCAAGCTATTAAAAAAAATGGTTTTGTATTCTCTCCAGATATTGCAAATAACCTTAGAGCAAATGCTTATAGTGAAAATAAAGCTAGACAAGCTGCTTGGGAATATGTAATTGAAGGTGAATCTAAACTTTTTAAAGACTATGTAAAGCTTGTCATAGAAAAACTTAATGAAATATATAGAAGTGCATTTATTCTTCCTAATAAATATGACAGTAATACTAATTGTCTAGGTTGGAGTTTATCACAAGATTCTGGATTGAAACTTTTAGGTGTAGGATCAATTATTCATTGTTTTTCTTCTGATGCTAATAGTCATGATCTAGGAGAACTAAACTCAATAATTAGTAGGATTATAGGGATAGCATATGATGATTATGATTCACAAAATGTTCAAGTTCTAAAACCCCACATTACATATATTGACCCAAGCTATTAAAAAAAATGGTTTTGTATTCAGTCAAGAAGTTTTGAATAAATAGATTAGAATAAAACATTAAATAATAAATTTTAGGTTTTTACAAAACATTTATATTCTACTTAATTATAAATTAAATATATGAAAAAAAAGAGGCTAAAACTAAAGCGAGAACTTGGTCTATGGCAGACAACACTCATAGGTGTAGGTGTCATTGTAGGTGCAGGTATATACGCATTGGTTGGTAAAGCTGCAGGTATTGCTGGAAATGCAGTATGGATATCTTTCTTGTTATCAGCTTTGGTTGCAATGTTTACTGGACTGAGTTATGCAGAATTGTCTTCTATGTATCCAAAAGATAGTGCTGAATATCTTTATTGTAAAAAACCATTAGGTAAAATGATTGCATATGTTGTTGCATTTCTTATTCTAATAGGAACAATAATGGCAGCGTCTGCTGTTGCACTTGGTTTTGGTGGATATTTAGCAAAATTGATTCCCACCAATGTAATATTATTAGCAGCAATTGGTCTTATTGTGTTTGGTTTTATTGCATTCTGGAAAATTGAATATTCATCTAATCTAACAATTATATTTTCTGTTGTATCTATTATTGGTTTGTTAATTATTGTAGGAATTGGTACAAAATATTTTGGAAGTGTTGATTATTTTGCTATGCCTAATGCATGGCCAGGTGTGTTTTCTGCAGCTGCATTAATATTCTTTGCATTCCTAGGTTTTGAAGATTTAGTTAAATTAACAGAAGAAACAAAACAACCTAAAAAAACAATTCCAAAAGCTTTAATCTTGTCAATAATAATTTCTGCTGTTTTGTATGTTTTGGTTTCAATCAGTGCTGTAAGTGTTCTTGGATATAAAAAATTAGGATTATCAGATGCACCTTTAGCAGATGTTGCAAATGTAGCATTCGGTGCAAACACTTCGTTATTAATGATAATAATTGCATTGTGTGCAACTGCTAGTACATTGTTGATGTTATTAATTGCTGCATCAAGAACAGTGTATGGATTTGCTAATGAAAAATTATTGCCACCAGTGTGTGGGAAAGTTCATAAGAAAAATAAAACACCACACATTGCAATCTTTTCTGTAACATTAATCGGAGTGTTGGTTGTTATATTGTTAGGGCAAATAAAGTTTGTTGCTAATTTGACTAATTTCTTAGTCTTTGTTACTTTTATTTTTATTAATCTGGCTGTTATCATTCTTAGATATACTGATCCTAAGAAAAAAAGAGTATGCAAGATTCCTGTTTGTTTAGGTAAGTTTCCAATAATACCTTTGTTAGGAATATTGTTCTGCGGCTTTATGATTATCAATCTTCCTATTACAGAAGTTCTTTATGGTTGTGTTGTGGTTGTTGTTGGGTTTGTGGTTTATTTTGTTTTTGGTAGGGAGTGATGAAGATATACAAAAGATTCTATTTCATCTAAAAATCCTATTACGTTTTCCATCACTTTGTTCTGAAAAACTTCATCTGGCCTTGCCTTCATTTGTCAACAAATGAAGACAATGAAGGCACAGACGGATGTTTTAGATGAAAGATACAATATTATGAATATAATAAAAAGATATATAAATACCAAATAATTACTACATCCTAATATGTTCAGAACACACACATGCGGAGAATTAAACAAAAAGAATGATGGAGCTAAAGTTAGGCTTTGTGGTTGGGTAGATATATTCAAAGACAGAGGAAAGCTAGGTTTTATTAATCTCAGAGATAAGTATGGAATAACACAAATCTTTGTCCCAGGAAATGTTCTTGACAATATTAAAAATCTAAGAAAAGAGTCTGTTGTACAAGTAATTGGTAAAGTTAAAGTAAGGCCTCAGGCAAATGCAAAACTAAAAACAGGTGAAATTGAAGTAGAAGCAGAAGAAATTAATATTCTAAGTTTAGCTGAACCTTTGCCAATGGAAATTGGTGATGATAAAGCAACTGAAGATACAAGATTAAAATATAGATATCTTGATTTAAGAAGACCAAAGTTACAAACTAATCTTGAACTAAGACATAAAGCAATATTATTAATGAGAAACTTTTTGCATGAAAAAGGTTTTTTAGAAATTACAACTCCGATGCTTACAAAATCTTCACCTGAAGGTGCAAGAGATTATCTTGTGCCATCAAGAATACATAAAGAAGAATTTTATGCATTACCACAATCACCGCAACAATATAAACAATTATTAATGGTAGCTGGTTGTGATAAATATTTCCAGATTGCACCATGTTTTAGAGATGAAGCTGCTCGTTCTCATAGATGTCCTGGAGAATTTTATCAACTAGACATGGAAATGAGTTTTGTTACACAAGAACAAATACTTGAGATTGTTGAAGAACTAATGTTGAAAATAATTAAAGATGTATTTCCTGACAAAAAACTAACATTTAAAAAATTTCCTAGATTGTCATATGATGAAGTAATGAGTAAATATAAATCAGATTGTCCTGATCTTCGGAAGAATAAAGATGATCCAAATGAACTTGCATTTTGTTGGGTTATTGATTTTCCATTATTTACAGAACAAACAGAAGAAGACTTTTTCCATGGAGCAGGAGATAAATGGGGACCTTCACATCATATGTTTACAATGCCTAAAGAAGAAGATATTATTTTATTAGACACTGACCCTGGAAAAGTTAAAGCATATCAACATGATCTTGTTTTAAATGGATTTGAAGTAGGCGGTGGATCAATCAGAATACATAATGCAAAGATTCAAGAAAAAATATTTGATTTGATTGGATTTAATGCAGAGCAAAAGAAAGCATTTGAACATATGTTAACTGCATTCAAGTATGGAGTGCCTCCACATGGTGGAATTGCTCCAGGTATTGATAGGTTGTTAATGGTAATCATGGGTGCAAAATCTATTAGAGAATCAATTGCATTTCCTAAGAATAAAGATGCTAAAGATTTGACAATGGGTGCTCCATCAAAAGTTGATAAAAAGCAGTTGGATGATTTGAACATTCAGATTAAGAAATAAAGCTATTTTTTATATTAAAAACAATAAACTTTAAAAACACTGAATAAATTCTATATACTAAGCCTCTGTAGCTTAACGGTTTGAGCACGCGGCTGTTAATTATTAGCAGGTACCGCGCGGTTGCAGGTTCAAATCCTGCCGGAGGCGTTTTATTTTTATTAAGGAGGAAGATAATATGGTAAAAGTAATTGTTTATGGAACACCTACATGTTCTTGGTGTGATAAGGTAAAAGATTGGCTTAAAGAAAACAAAGTAGAATTTGAATATATTGATGTAGCAGCTGACCAAGCTAAAGGAAAAGAAATGGTTGAAAAGTCTGGTCAAATGGGAGTTCCAGTTATTGATATTGATGGTACAATTGTTACTGGGTTTGATGTTAAAAAACTAAAAGGATTATTAAAACTAGAATGAAATTTGATTCAGTAATTATTCATTATGCAGAAATAGGACTAAAAGGTAAGAATAGAAGTTCATTTGAAAATCTTCTTATTAAAAATATCAAGATAAAGTGTGGTAAATTAATAAAGTATTGTGTTAGAGATTCTGGTCATATGACTATAAGTTTTAGTGATAATGATAAAGTTAGTATTGATAAACTACAAGATATATTAACAAAGATTCCTGGTATTGCTTATATTTCATTTGCAAAAAAATGTAAACTTGATCTTGATGCTATTAAAAAATGTTCTATTGATATGGTTAAAGATCTTCAGTATAAAACATTTAAAGTTGATTCAAGACGACATAATAAAACTTTTAAACATACATCTATGAAAGTAAATGAATTAGTTGGTGAAGCTGTTCTTGAGAAGTATGAGAAAAAAGTTAAGATGAAGAATCCTGACTTAATGTTAAAAATAGAAATCTCAAATAAAAATGTATTTGTTTCCTATGAAGATATTAAAGGAGTTGGTGGTTTACCAACTAATCCTAAACAAAAGATAGTTACATTAATATCAGGTGGATTTGATTCTGCAGTTGCTGCTTATTTAATGATGAAAAGAGGCTGTGAAATGATTTTAGTACATTTTCATAATAAAAATCAAATGTCTTCTTCTGTTAAAGACAAAATTGTTAAGTTAGCTGAACAATTATCAAAGTTTCAGATCACAACAAAACTTTATATTGTACCTTTTGAAAACATTCAAAAAGAAATCATAATGAAAACACATTCTAAATTAAGAATGTTGGTTTATAGAAAGTTTATGATAAAGATTGCAAGTAAAGTTGCTAATTTAGAAGGTGGAAAATTCTTAGTAGTTGGTGATTCTTTGTCACAAGTTGCGTCACAAACAATTGAAAATCTGGAAGCTACATACCATGGTTCAGACGTGCATATACTTTCACCATTAATTGGTCTTGATAAAAGAGACATTATTGATATTTCTAAGAATATAGGAACTTATGATATATCTAAACAACCATATGGAGATTGTTGTAGTTATTTTTTACCAAAACATCCAATGCTTAGAGCTGATATCAAGATGCTAGATAAGTTAATAAATGAATTTGATATACCTAATTTGATTGAGGATGCTGTTAAAAATAGTAAAATAATTGATGTGTGAATGGCAGCATTCACATCAAAGTTGGTAAACTAAAATGAATCAAAAACAAATCGGAACAATTGTATTAATTATTGGGATTTTGTTAGCTGGTTTAGTTTATATGATAAAACATAATGAGGATGTTGTTATAAATAAAATAATTGCTGAACAAGATTCTTGTTTTTTAGATGATGGTACTTGTTTACATGAAAGCAGAAACATGACTTTTTATGTTTTTGGATGGATCATATCAGCTGCAATGGTTATTTTTGGAATTTATCTTATGTTTGATAAAACTCAACAGGTTTTGGCTGAGCATCAGGTTAAAGTAAGTAGTGCACTTAAAGAAGCTAGTGTTAAAGAAAAGGAAAAGGATGAGTTCAAAGCTTTCTTATCTGGATTTAAAGAAGATGAACAAAAAGTAATTAAAGCAATACATGAACAAGATGGAATACATCAATCTACTCTTAGGTTTAGAACTGGAATGTCTAAAACCTCGTTGTCATTGATGTTGAAATCACTTGAAGAAAGAGATATTATTTCTAGAAAAGCTTCTGGTAAGACTAATGAAGTGTTTTTGAGGAAGAAGTTTTGAAAATCGCTTTCTAAACAGTCTATTACCTTAATTCTACCAATATAAACGGTTAAGCAGTGTTTTTCTTATGGAATGGTATTAATAAAACATGTGCTTTGTTAATACTACTACTAATATTACTAATAACAATCATAATGAGGGAGTTTACCATGAAAACAATAAAACTTAATGTTAAAGGAATGCACTGTAAAAGCTGTGAGATGCTTGTTCAAGATGATTTAGAAGAATTGAATGGAATTAAAAAGATTGAAGTTTCTCATGCAAAAGGCTTTGTTAATGTAGAATTTGATGAATCAAAAATTAATATTGATAAAATTAAAGATATTATTGAAAAAAGAGATTATAAGGTTAATTAATATTATATGGTAATTTAAAATGGTGAATGAAAATATAATAAAAACAGGATTTATAGCAGAAGGAACTACTTGTGAAAGTTGTGCTGAAATAATCAAAAAACAAGCACTAAAAGTTGAAGGTGTTAAAGATGTTGAATTTGATTATGTAACTGAAACAGGCAATGTTACATATAATAAAGATAAAACACATATTGACATTATATTATATAAAATAGAAGAAAAAGGATATTCTTGTTTTATACTTGATGAATTTGGTCAAAGTAATAATGGAAAGTATAATAAAATATTGACAAAATTTAAACCTAACAAAACACTTGGGTGGAGTTTTGCAATCATTGGAATTCTTATTATTGGTTATTTTTTATTTAGATTTGTTGATGGAATAAATATGCCAACAATTAGCCAAAACATGGGCTATGGTTTATTATTTATAGTTGGTTTATTAACAGGGTTCCATTGTATTAGTATGTGTGGAGGATTCGTATTATCATACACAACAAAGAATGCAAAAGAAGGTGTTAAATCTCATAAGTCTCATTTAATGTATGGTTTGGGTAAAACAATCTCTTATACTATAATTGGGGCAATATTTGGTTTTATTGGATCAATATTTACATTCACTCCAATGATAAGAGGAGTAATTGGTTTATTAGCAGGTTTATTTTTAATTTTATTTGGTTTAAAGATGTTAAACATAATTCCTATTTTAAGAAAAATACAATTTAGAACACCTAAATTTCTTAACAAATTTGTAGGTAAAAAATCAAAAGATTCTGGTCCTTTAGTAATTGGTTTATTGAATGGGTTACTTCTTGCATGTGGGCCATTGCAAGCGATATATATTATGGCTGCAGGAACAGGAAGTATGATTGAAGGAGGAAAATTATTATTTGTTTTTGCATTAGGAACTTTGCCTGTAATGTTAGGCTTTGGTTATTTTGCAACTTTTATTTCAAACAAAATGACACATAAAATTTTGAAAGCTAGTGGTATGATTGTAATTTTATTAGGTATTTTTATGATTAATAATGGATTGACATTAACAGGTACAGGTTATGATTTTAATTCAATTGTAACTAGTGTAAGTGCTCAAGGAGATATTACAGGAGATATTACAAGCAATTTACCTATTATGAAACAAGGTTATCAAGAGATTAAAATGGAAGTTAATAGATATGGATGGGAACCTAATAGATTTATACTAAAAAAAGGAGTTCCTGTTAGATGGATCATAAATGGTAAAGAAATAAATGGTTGTAATAATGCAATACAAGTTCCAAAATATAATTTAGAATTTAATATTAAACAAGGGGAACAAATAATTGAATTCACACCAACAGAAGAAGGAGTTATTTCTTGGAGTTGTTGGATGGGAATGATTCCTGGTGTATTTATTGTAAAAGATGATATTGATTTAAATAATGCAGTAGAAGTTCAAAAAGAACTTGATGCAGTTCCACAACAAACAAGAGGATCTTGTGGTGGTAGTTGTGGTTCATCATCATGCGGTGCTGCTCGTGGCGGAAGCTGTGGGTGTGGAGCATAAAGATAAGATGAAAATTAAAAAAATGTTTTTGCTATTATCATTGTCTTTAGTGTTTGTGTTTTTCATTATTCTTATTACAGGTTGTGGTAATAATACTACTGGAAATGCTATTTCTAATGAAGAATATGTGAAGGTACCATTATCTGACTTATCAAAAGAAGCTCAGTTTTATACTTATGGATTTGGAAATGCAGAAATGAATTACTTTGCTGTTATTGGAAGTGACAATAAAGTAAGAACTGCATTTGATGCTTGCGATGTATGTGGTGGAAGCAAAGGTTATCAACAAACTGGAAATGACATTACATGTAGAAAATGTGAAAGAGTATTTAGTATTGATGGATTAGGTACAAAGAATAAAGGTTATGGATGTTGGCCAAGTTTTTTATCTCATAAGATTGAAGGTGATAATGTTCTTATAAAAATTGATGATATCAAAAATGGAATCCATAGGTTTAAATAAATTTAGATAAAAGTTGGTTGTTAGATAGATTTTTAAATGAATAAGATGTAGATAATAAAGAAAATGGTAAAAAGAAAAATAATTCAAATAAATGAAGACAAATGCGATGGTTGTGGTTTATGTATTCCTGATTGTCCTGAAGGCGCATTGCAGATAATAGATGGCAAAGCCAGATTAATAAGTGATTTATTTTGTGATGGTTTGGGAGCATGTATTGGTTTATGTCCAAAAGATGCAATTAAAGTTGTTGAAAGGGAAGCTGAGCCATATGATGAAATCAAAACAATGGGAAATATTGTTAAAAAAGGTAAGAATACTATTAAAGCACATTTATCTCATTTGAAAGATCATGGTGAAACTAAGTTTCTTGAGCAAGCTCTTGTTTATCTAAAAGAAAAAGGAATTGAAAATCCTTTGAAAGAAGTAAAAAAAGTAGAAAGAGAAAAAGGAAGAAAGAAAGAAGGAAAAACAGAAAAACAATCTGAACAACCTAAATTAGCATGCGGTTGTCCTGGTTCTATGATGCAAGACTTTAGAAAAGATAATGATACAAATAAATCTACTGAAAATATTAAACTTCAATCAGAACTAAGACAGTGGCCAATACAATTACATTTAGTTAATCCTAATGCACCATATTTTAATGATGCTGACTTATTGATATGTGCAGATTGTGTTGCTTATTCATATGGTGGATTTCATCAGAATTTTCTTAAGAATAAAATAGTTATTATTGCATGCCCTAAATTAGATGATACAAGTACATATGTTGAGAAAATTTCAGAAATAATTAAGAATAATAATATTAAAAGTATCACTGAGTTGCACATGGAGGTTCCTTGTTGTTTTAGTTTATTTAGAATTACAAAAGAAGCTATAAAATTATCTGGAAAGAATATTAAATTTGAATCAAAAATTATTTCTATAAAAGGAAATATAAAATGAAGAAAAAGGTACAATTAAAAATAAAAGGTATGCATTGTGCTAGCTGTGCTCAAATTATTGAGAAAAGATTGGGTAAAGCAAATGGTGTAGGTAATGCTAATGTTAATTATGCAATGGAAAGTGCTCATGTTGAATTTAATACTAAGAAAACTAATGTTAATAAACTAATTAATGTTGTAAAAGGAGCAGGGTACAAAGCTTTTGTGTCTGATTCTATATCTGGAAAACATGATACGCATGTACATGGTGGTCATTCTGATTTTAAAGATATGAAACTTGCAAAAATAAAAATGTGGATTTCTTGGATAATTTTTATTGCTATTATGATTATTATGTTACCACATATGCTTTTTGATTTTATGATTCTACCCAAAATTTTGTTTGATTTATCATTTTTAATTTTAGCATTCCCAGTTGTATTTATTTTAGGATGGGATACACTGAAATCTGCATTTAATTCTTTATTTCATCTAAGTGCTAACATGGATGTCCTAATTATGCTTGGTTCATTAGCTGCTTATTTAACAGGAATATTGGTTTTCTTTATGCCGATTGCAAATTATGCAGGAATCTCAGCAATGATATTAACTTTCCATTTAACTGGTCGTTATATTGAAACAAAAGCAAAAGGTAGAGCATCTCAAGCTATCAAAAAGCTTCTTCATCTTGGCGCAAAAAGTGCTTTAGTTATTAGAAAAGGTAAAGAAATAAAAATTCCAATTACTGAAGTAAAAGTTGGTGATGTGATGATTGTTAAACCTGGACAAAAGATTCCTACTGATGGAATTGTTGTAAATGGATCAAGTTCTGTTAATGAATCAATGGCAACTGGTGAATCAATTCCTGTTAAAAAGAAAAAAGGAAGTGAAGTTATTGGTGCAACTATGAACCAAAAAGGAATGCTAAAAATTAAAGCAACTAAAGTTGGTAAAGACACATTCTTAAGTCAAGTTATTAAAATGGTTGAAGAAGCACAAGGAACAAAAGTTCCAATTCAAGTTTTTGCTGATAAAGTTACAAGCATATTTGTTCCTTTTGTGATTCTTATTGCAATATTAACATTTGTAATGTGGATGGTATTCCCAGAATTTTTTAATTCAATACTTTCATGGGCACAAGGTTTTATCCCTTGGGTTAATTTAGGTGCTGACCAATTCTCATTAGCACTTTTCTCAACAATTGCTGTACTTGTTATTGCATGCCCATGTGCATTAGGTTTAGCAACACCAACTGCTTTGATGGTCGGTAGTGGAAAGGGTGCTGAAAATGGAATCTTGATCAGAAATGGTGCAGCAATCCAGATAATGAAGAATGCAAAGATAATTGTTTTTGATAAAACTGGAACAATTACAAAAGGTAAACCAGAAGTAACTGATATTATTACATTTAATAAGTTTACAAAGAAACAGTTGCTTTCTTATGCAGGTTCTGTTGAAAATAATTCAGAACATCCTTTAGCAGAAGCAGTTGTTGATAAAGCTAAATCAATGAAAATTAAATTTAAAAAAGCTACGGGATTTAAATCTGTAACTGGAAAAGGTGTTAAAGCAAGAATTGGTGGAAAGCAAGTATTAATTGGGACTAAGTTGGTTAGTAAGGGTTCTAAAGTAAGTAAACCATCTACAGAAATAAAAACACAATTACTTAAACTAGAGGATGAAGCAAAAACAGCAATACTAATTTCAATTGGTGGAAAGATTGCTGGTGTAATAGGTATTGCAGATGATATTAAACAAGATTCTGTTAAAGCCATTAGACAACTTAGTAGAATGAATTATAAAACAGCAATGATCACTGGTGATAATCAAAGAACAGCTAATGCAGTTGCTAAAAAGGTTGGAATTATCCATGTTTTAGCAGAAGTTTTGCCTGATGGCAAGGTTAATGAGATAAAAAGATTACAAAAGAAGTATGGAATAGTTGCTGCAGTTGGTGATGGAATAAATGATGCTCCTATGTTAACACAAGCTCAGGTAGGAATTGCAATTGGTACTGGTACAGACATTGCAATCGAAAGCTCTGATATAACTTTGGTTAGTGGTAGGCTTTCTTCAGTAGTTGCTGCTATCATATTGTCAAGAGCAACATTCAAAAAGATTAAGCAAAACCTATTCTGGGCATTCTTCTACAATATAATTGCAATTCCTGTTGCAATGACTGG
>CAXGTL010000026.1:0-14966 GCA_964012725.1 Candidatus Woesearchaeota archaeon | reverse complement strand
TCACCATCCTTCATAATAATTTCACCATCTACTTCAATTGTAGGTTTTGAAAACACACCATCCATATGTATTGGTACATCTATTATGCCATTATATGCTGTATTGTTTCCTAAAGCAATGTGTGCTGTTCCATAAACCTTTTCATCTTCTAAAGTGTTTCCTGTAACTTTTGCACCATGATTTATGCCAATTCCAAGTTCAGCTATATTATATGCATTTTTATCTTTAACAACTTCAAGCATCTTTTTTAGTTTATCTGCATCATCTCCGCCTGTGATTGATATTGCATAACCATCTTTAACAACAACTTTAACTGGTTTTTTAACTAAACCACCTGTACCAAATGTAAGATCAACAACAAATACACCATTAGTAGTTCCTTCTAAAGGACCTAAACCAACTTCTGCACCAGGTAAATTACCCCATAATCCAGGTTTATCAAATATTCCTACATCAGATTCTCCCATATATCTACCTTTGATATTTATTGTAATATCAGTCCCGCTAGGAGAAGTTACTTTTACAATCTCTGCATTTTTTAATTTATTACCAATCTTAATTGATTTTTTCTTCATTTCATTAGGATCAACATCAATAGCTCTTGCTATTGTTTCTTTTGTAATTCCAGGCATTGAAGCCAACCTTGCTCCTGCATCACATGCATCTTTCCTTGCTTTTGTATGAGACAATGATTTAGTTGTAATCAAAAGGATCACATCATATTGTTTCATTGTTTCAGCCACATCAGGAGTTGGCTCAGAACCATGTGTTTTACCTTCAGCAATCTTTAACAAAACAGTATTTTTAGATACTTTTATTGATTCATCATATACACTTTTAGCTATATCAGTCATCTTATCATCATACACAATAAGAACCTTTTCATTAGGCTTTACAACCATACATTTATTGATTATTGTTTTGCATGCATTTTGGAATGTCATTTTATATTTGGTAGAATTAGTTGTTTTATTAAGGTTTTGGTTTATCTACCTTTATAGAAATCCTGTTGCTGCCCAAAATTTTATGCCGTTGTTATGGCTCATATTTGAATAAGCCAGAACAGGCATGGCAGCAGCGAACATTAGTGAGTAAGGATTTCTACTAAAGTTGTTTCACTTATTAAACCTAACACCATAACTCTCAACCGCTTTCTTTATCAACTTCAAAGCAGTCTTCGCATTCCTCATACCTTTAACTTTAACCTTTTTTCCTTCTAAGTTTTTATACACTCTAAAGAATTCTTCTATAACAGTGATTTTATAGGTGGATAAATCTTTTAATGACCTATCATTTTTATAATCAGGATCACCTATTGGAACACAAATAATTTTTTCATCTTTCACACCACCATCTACCATCATCATCACACCTATTGGCCTAGCTTTAACAAGTGTCGCTGGATAAAATCTTGATGAAGAAACAAGTAACACATCTAAAGGATCACCATCATTTGCTAATGTTTGTGGTATAAAACCATAATTAGCAGGATATGAAACAGCGCTTGGTATAATTCTATCAAGTTTAATAACACCAAACTTATTATCTAATTCATATTTACATCGAGAATTCATTGGTATTTCTATTACAACATTAACAATATTAAGCTTTTTATTACCTGGTGTAATCTCATGCCATAGATGTACCACATTATTTACCTCTTTTTTATGGTTCCTATTACATTAATAAATGCAAAACCATTCATATTTAGACTTAATTATGTTTCTTTTTTTTATAAGCTTTTCTCTTTCTAAAGATCTAAGTAGCCTTCTTAGTGTTGTATAAGAAATAGTGATATTATATTCATTAAATAAAGCTAATCTAATATCATTTGTTTTTAATTTATTATATTCTAATAATTGTAATATTTTATTTTGATAATTTTTAATTATCTCTTTAGTAAAATTATGGCCCCTACTTCTTTTATTCACATTATAAAGTAATTTTAGTCTATCTTCCTTAAATGTTAAATTACAATAAGGAGATATTGAAATTAACTTTAAGTAATTTTCATAAAATTTAGGAATATCATTATTTTTTAATGTTAAAATGTTATTACTAATTTTTGAGTCAAATCCAATACTTAACAATAATTCTCCAAAATCCTTTAAAAACAATTTATTACTTGATGAAAAGGTTATATTATCTCCTATATAACCTTCATCTATAAGGAAAGCAATTACACCTGAAAATTTTAAAATATTTGGTAATTCTTTTATCTTTTTGGGAATTCTTCCTCTATCTGATAAAAAAGTATTTACATTAAATGTGTGTTTTAATATATTTGCAAATATACTTGGAAAAACAAAACTATATTTTGAGCCTTTGATTTTGCTTGAATTAAATTTGCCAAAAGCACACTCTAATTTTTTAATAAAATTATTTCTAGTTTTTTTATCTAATTGGGAATATACTGCTGTTGAATTCTTCTCAGAAAAAGATCCATCCCCAAAAAGGTGAAAATACAAAGCAACCATTTCAGGGTTAATTTCTAAAGGAAATTTAGACTTAACAATATAACTTCCTGATTTGGCTTTATAAAAGATTATTGCCTTTTCAATCTTGCCTATGGGAAAGCATTTTGCTAACTTTGACATTTCTGTTATAGCCCATAAAGGAATAAAACAATCCCCTTTTTTCCAATGGAATATAATTCTATCACTTTTTATTTGTTTAGTATTATATTTAATTGATTTATTATTCAAGAATTTTATAAGTTTACCTGCTTTTCTTCTAAATTTACCTGAGATAATTTTATCAGATTCCTTGATTGATTCATTTATTAATTCTTTTCTTACTTTATTTAACTTAATATATACCTTATCTAAAGGTAAATTCCAAATATGAATTTTATTTATCATTTTAAATCACAATTTGTGAATTAGTTTAAACTTTGTAAAAGATTTAAGATTTTTAATCTAAATTTTAATTTGAAAGTTCAAACAACTGTAATCATTTAAAATGTATATTTAGGAATTTATATAGCTTTGTAAGGGTTATTTAGTAGTAAAAAATAAAAAATTTATTTCAATAATCCAAATAAATCAGAAAGGTTTAGCTCAAAGGCAGCAACTGGAGTGTCTAAGTCAAATGCTGTTAAAACTTCAGGATGCATTTCTCCAATATAAGCAACATCTTTTCCTTTAACACTAACACGAGCAACACGTCCAGATATAAATGATTTATGATCAGTATCCTTCATTTCATACTTAACATCTAACATTCTCATTAAATAATCAAATGCTTGCTTTATTTTAGTAAAATCAGCTTTATCCTCACATAAACCAACAGCCAACCTAACCATTTCTTTAACACCAGTTTCACTTTTTTTATCTTTTTTAAATACAATTCCAACATCAAATATTCTTTGAGGATATTCATGATGTTTATTATTTTTTAAAACATTAAGTAAACCAGGAATCATCCATGAACGTAAAACATTAAACTCAGTTGAAACTGCACTTTCCATTTCAACTAAATCAAATTTAACATTCATAAATTTATTTTGTATATCTTTACTAGTCAAATTATAACTATTAAGTTCAAGTAAACCTAAACCAACTAATACCTCAGAAATCTTTCTTTTAAATATTTCAAAAGAATCTTCTTCTCCTATTGTGCTTACATTAGGTATTTCTTCATTAAAATTTTCATAACCATATGCAATTGCAATATCTTCTGCAAAATCTACTTCATGCATTATATCAGAACGATATGCAGGTACTAGAACAGTTTTGTTTTGATAACCAAAGCCCATTTTTTCTAAATATTTCTTAAAATCTTTATCTTTTAATTCTAAACCTAACCATTTATTAATAAAATCAAGATTAATTTTCCATTTCTTTGGTTCAAGGTTTGGTGTAATAATTGTTTTATTATTGTATTGTAATTTAGTAGAATAAATTTTTCCACCCATGTCACTTAATGCAGTAACTATCATGTTCAAACATAATTCTAATGTATCTAAATCAAAACCACTACATTCTACAAAAACATCTTTTGTTTTTTCAGATATTTTTCCAGTTAAATGTGAATTAATAATTGGTGGCATTGACAAAACATTATTATTTGCATCAACAAATATAGGAAACATATCTTTTCCTTCTAATAAATGTCCATATTCACGTCCAGCAGGATGTTGAGATAACATTTGTAAACCTGTTATTTCTTTTGGAAACTCTAAAGGCCTAAATTTAATATCTTTAGGACTTTTAGCTAAATATGTAATTGGAAATTTAATTTTTTCAAGTGGATAAACACCGATTGCTGCCTTTTTTCTATTTCTCCCATATGTAGTATGAAGTTTTTCTTGTATTTGTATTATATCTTTTATTTTTTGATTATCAAACTTAAGTTCTTTAACAACAGCACATACTGTATAAGGTCTAATTTTATTTACACTTTTATCAATTATAACTTTATCATTAGATTTTGTTACATGAAACTTAGATAACCCTTTTGTAATACCCATAAAACTCTTTAAAGCTCTTGTAAAACCTTGAACACTTAACAAGTCTGGCCTATTAGGAAATATTTCAACTACAATTTCGTTTTTATTAAGTTTTTCTAGATCAGTTCCAAGCATACTAATTCTATCTGATAGTTTTTCATCTGAGAAAGCCTTTCCCATTAACTTATCAAATTCTTTTCTGTTTATTGTTATAGTTGGCATTTTTTATTTCATCCACATTTTCATATTTCTTAATTGTTTGAGATCGTTTTTATATAAATCTCTTAAATCTTTTAATTTATAAAATTCCATCATGATTCTATCAAATCCAGGACCCCATGCTAGTACAGGGCATGGAAAACCAAGTAATGGTTCAACAACTTCTGGCCTAAACATACCTGCTCCACCAAGTTCAATCCATTTTTTGTGTACAGGATGATATACATCTACTTCAACAGAAGGTTCTGTATAAGGAAAATGTGCTGGCCTAAACCGAGCTTTTGGATAACCCATTTTTTTAAAAAATTGTTTTAAATAACCAAGTAAGTTTCTAAAATTAGCATTTGGATCTATAACTATACCTTCTGTTTGATTAAATTCAAATAAATGACACCAATCAACTGCTTCATTTCTAAAACATCTACCAATTGCAAAGAATTTAGCAGGTAAATCTTCTTTTTTTAAATTAGCAATTGTTTTTGAACTTAAAACAGTTGTATGAGTTCTCATTACATTTTTCTTTGCTTCTTCAGGATCCCATTTATATTTCCAACCAGTACTTCCTTTAGTACCTTTTTCATGAACTTTCTTAACATCCGCAACTAATTTTTTAGATGGAAGAGAACCTTTTTTAGGATCTTTAATATAAAAAGTATCTTGTAGATCACGTACAGGATGATCTTGTGCAGTAAATAAAGCATCAAAATTCCAAAAAGAAGTATTAAGTAATGGACCATCCATTTCTTTAAACCCTAAATCTTTCCAAATACCTTTTGCATATTCTATAGATTGTTTAACAAAATGTCTTTTTCCACCATCAATCTTAGGAACATTTATTTCAACATCATACTCTCTGAATTCTTTTTTCTTCCAACTACCAGTTTTTATAACTTCAGTAGTTAATCTTTCTATTACATCTTTATTTAATCTTAATTTACTTAATTTTTTTCCTGTATCTGTTAAATGAATAGTTTTAATTTTTTTTGTTTCAGTTTTAATAATATTTTTTCTTTTCTTAAGTTCAGTAAATGCAAATTTTTCTTCAGGTTTTAATGATTTGATTTCAATTGGAAATTTATTATTCAAAAATTGTTCTTCTAATGATTGTTTTTGTATTATTTTTTTACCATTGTCAAGAATTTTTATCATTAAAGCTTTGTCTGACTTTTGAATATCAATTGCAACTTTTTTTCTTAACAAACCAATACAAACATTAAATTCTTCTTTTGATAATTCAGCTTTTTTCATTAAACCCAATGTTGATAAATGTCCATCTTTGATTGCTAATAAAAACCTTTTTTCAGGCAAACCTTGTTTAAAATATAAAACTCCATTTTTATCCAAATCAACTAATTCTTTAACTTGTTCATCTATTTTCAGAATTTTCTTATTAGATAACCATTGTAAGGCTCTCATTACTTCTACATCCTTCATTCCAGACGCTTCTATAATATCGTCATAATTAGAAAAATCCTTTAAAAAAGGCAATATTCTCCTTTCTAAGGGAGATAATGTTCTAACCAGCTTTTTTATATCCATATTAGGATATATATGGATATGTTATTTATAAAGTTTTAGATTTAGAAGCTAGATTAATCATATTTCAGAAACCTTTATTAATTTATATAGATTTCTATAACTTATAAGGAGGAATAATAATGGCAAAAAATACAAAACAAGACACAAAACAATTACTAAAAAAACTAACAGACATCGGTGCAATATCTAGTTATGAAAAAAGAATCATACCAACTATCAAAGAAGAACTTAAAGGTCATGTTGATAGTATGGAAATTGGTAATATGGGTAGCCTTATCACAAAAAAAGGTAAAGGTTCACCAGTTTACATGATATGTGCTCATATGGATGAAATAGGATTCATAGTTAAACATATTGATGATAAAGGTTATATAAGATTTATACCAGTTGGTGGTTTCTGGGACCAAGATTTAATTAACCAAAATGTAATAATTGATACAAAGAATAAAAAGTTTAAAGGTGCAATCCATTGTAAAGATCATTGGATAATGGATGAAGAAGAAAGAAAAAAGGTTCCAAAATGGCAAGAATTGTTCATAGATGTTGGTGCTTCATCAAAAGAAGAAGTAAAAAAGTTAGGTATAAAAATAAGTGATATGATTACTATTGAAAATAATTTTAGAGAATTGATAGGTAATAATGTTTCAGCAAAAAGTTTTGATGATAGGGCTGGATGTGTTGCTTTAATACAAATAATGAAAAATCTTAAAAAATTTAAAGGAACAGTTTATGGAATATTTACAGCACAAGAAGAAGTTGGACTTAAAGGAGCAAAAACTGCTGCATATAAAGTTAATCCAGACTATTCTATAACATTAGATGTTGGAACTGCGCACAGTCCATATGTCAAAGAATGGGAAGTAACAACTAAATTAGGACAAGGACCATGCATTGAATATATGCAAGTTAGAGGTAGAGGTATGATAGGTGATCCTAAACTTAACAAATTCTTTATTACAGTTGCAAAAGAAAATAAAATTCCATTACAACTAGATGCAGCAAATGCAGGACAACCAGGTGCAACAGATGCAGCAATAATACAGTTAATAAAAGAAGGTATACCTAGCATTAGCATAGGTATTCCATGTAGATATATACACACTAACAATGAAGTTATTAATTTAAATGATATGGAAAACACAATTAAGTTAGTTGTAAAGGCAATTGAGAAAGGAAAAGCATAGAAAGCAACAGAAAATAAGTCAAATATCCTCAAATAACCATCATATTTATAAAGTGAAACAAATTCCTATATACTAATACAACCCGAGTTCCCTAGGAAATGCAGAGCATTTTCGGGTGCCAAAAATCTGTGATTTTTGAGCACATAAGAGCGGTTAATAGGGTTAATCAATTTGATTAATTCTACTGTACCATTGGGTTTTATTAATATAAAGGTAATATAATATGGCAGAAGAAAAACAAGAATTTCAACATATACTAAGAATTGTAGACACAGATATAGATGGAAAAAAATCACTTTTTATTGGTTTAACAAAAATAAAAGGTATTGGTACTAGTTTTGCTAATGCTGTTTGTACTATATCAAAAATATCAAAATCAAAAAAGATTGGACATTTAAGTGATACAGATGTTGAAAAATTAACAAGTATCATAAGAAACCCACAAAAATTTGGTATACCTATATGGATGTTAAATAGAAAAAAAGATCCACAAGACTTTAAAGATAAACATCTTCTTACATCTGACTTAAATTTCACTACAGATAATGATATTAAAATGATGAAAAAAATCAAATGTTATAAAGGAATAAGACATATGTTTGGTTTACCAGTAAGGGGACAATGCACAAGATCAAATTTTAGAAGAAATAAAGGAAAAGGTTTAGGTGTTAAAAAATCAAAAGGTAAAAAAGGTAAATAAAAATGGGAGATCCAAAAAAACATAGAAAAAAATATTCAAATCCAGTAACACCTTGGAATAAAGAAAGAATTGAAGTAGAAAAAGAATTAGTTAGAGAATATCAATTAAAAAATAAAAAAGAAATATATAAAGCTCATTCATTATTAAGAAAATACTTTTCTCAATCTAAAAAATTAATTACTAGTAGAACTAAACAAGGTGAAATTGAAAAAGAACAACTATTAAATAAGCTTACTAGTTTAGGATTACTAAAACCAGGTTCTCAATTAAGTAATGTTTTAAGTATTTCAATTAATGATTTATTAGAAAGAAGACTTCAAACAATAGTATTTAGAAAAAAATTATCAAAATCAATGAAACAAGCAAGACAATTCATTACACATTATCATATTATAGTTTCTGGTAAAAAAATCACATCACCTTCTTATTTAGTAAGTAAAAAAGAGGAAGATATGATTACATTTTCACAATCTTCTAAATTATCAGATTCAAATCACGTTGAACGTATTATTAAAGAAATATCACCAGAAAAAGCTGCTGAAAATGCTAAGAAAGCTAAAGCTTATGATAAATCAGGAAAAGATAAAAGATCAAGAAGAAGAAAAGTAGTTATTAGAAAAAAAAGAAAATAAAAATAAATGGAGTATAATGAAATATGGCTGACAGAAAACCAAAATACGATAAAAAAAGACCAGACAGAAGAGAAAGAAGGCCAAGACCTCAAAAAAGTAAAAATGATATCTGGGGCATTTGTCATATTTATTCATCATATAATAATACAATTATACATATAACAGATATTACAGGTTCAGAATCAATAGCAAGAACTTCTGGTGGACAAGTTGTTAAAGCACATAGACTAGAATCAAGTCCAACAGCAGCAATGGCTGCAGCAAAAAAAGCAGCAGAAATAGCAAAAGAAAAAGGAGTTAACGCAATACATGTAAAAATAAAAGCACCTGGAGGCCATAATGGTCCACATTCACCAGGACCAGGAGCACAAGCAGCTGTTCGTGCATTATCAAGGGTAGGATTAAAAATAGGTATTATTGAAGATGTTACTCCTGTTCCACATGATGGTTGTAGAAAGAAAGGTGGAAGAAGAGGTAGAAGAGTATGAAAGTCGAACTTATTAACAAATCTAATGAAGAAGTTTCTTTTATCTTACAAGATATCTCTGTTTCATTTGCAAATGCAATTAGAAGAATCATGATTGGAGAAGTTCCAACAATGGCAATTGAAGAAGTAGAATTTAAGAAAAATAATTCTGCAATTTATGATGAAACAGTTGCTCAAAGATTAGGTTTAGTAGTTTTAAAATCAGACTTAAAAACATACAATCTTCCTGAAAAATGTACTTGTAAAGGTGAAGGTTGTGCTAAGTGCCAAGTACAATTAACTCTTAAAGAAAGAGGAGCAAAAACAGCTCATGCTTCAAGTTTTAAATCAAAAGACCCAAAAATAACTCCAGTTTATGGAAAAACTATCATTGTTAAATTATTAAGTGGACAAGAAATAGAATTAATTGCAACAGCAGTCTTAGGTAAAGGAAAGGATCATGCTAAATTTTCACCAGGATTAGCTATATATAAACATGAACCAATTGTTGAAATCAAAAAACAACCAAAAGATGCTGAACTTATTGTAAAAATGTGTCCAAAAAATTTATTTGAAATAAAATCAGGAAAATTAACACTTAAAAAAGATTATAAAAAAGAATGTCATCTTTGTGAAGCATGCCAAGATTATAGTGAAGGTGCAGTTACAATTTCAGAAGATGATAATAAATATTGGTTTACTATAGAATCATGGGGTTCAATTCCTGCTAAAACTATTGTAAAAGAATCTGCAAACATATTAGCAGAAAAATGTGATGAATTTGTAGAAGTAATGAGTAAAGTAAAATAAGAAAATATAATAATATATAAAATACAAAATGAAAAGAACAGGACCAGCAAATAAACATCTTAGAAACTTAATACAAGAGTTAATTAGATTAAGTGCTGATCAAGATGTTAAAATCTGGAAAGCCATTGCTAAAAATCTTAATAGACCTACAAGACAAAGAACAATTATCAATTTATTTAAAATTAATAAACTAGCAAAAGAAAATGAAACAGTAATTATTCCTGGAAAAGTACTAGGAAATGGAGAACTTAATAGAAAAATCACAATTTCAGCATTTTATTTTTCAAAATCAGCAAAAGAAAAAATAAAACAATGCGGTTGTAAAGCAATTACAATCAATGAATTAATAAAAACAAATCCAAAAGGTAGTAAAGTGAGGATAATTGGTTAAAATATAAAATGATAATAGATGGAACAGACTTAATATTGGGAAGAGTTGCTAGTTTTGCATCTAAAAAAGCATTATTAGGTGAAAAAATAGATATTGTTAACTGTGAAAAAGTAGCAATATCTGGAAACAAAAAAAACATCTTTGCTAAATATAAAAGAATAGATGATATGGGTGATCCATTCCAAGGTCCATTCCAACCAAAAATGCCTGATAGATTTGTTAGAAGAGTTGTACGAAGAATGCTTAAATATAAAACTCCTAGAGGGAAAAAGGCATATCAAAGAATTATGTGTTATATGGGTGTACCTGAAAAATTAAAAGATCAAAAATTAGAAACAATTGAAAAAATTCATGTTAAAAAATTACCAAACTTTAAATATATTACAGTTAAAGAAGTTTGTAAATACTTAGGTGGTAAAGTTGAATAAAATAATACATACATCAGGAAAAAGAAAAAGAGCAATTGCAAGAGCAACACTTAAACCAGGAACAGGTTTAGTTAAAATAAATCGTAAAAAATTAAATGTATATAATCCAAAAATGGCAAGATTAAAGTTAAAAGAACCATTAATTTTAGCTGGAAACATTGCTAATGAAGTAAATATTAACATTAATGTTAAAGGTGGTGGAGTAATATCACAAACAGAAGCAGCTAGATTAGCAATGTCAAGAGCACTTGTTAAATATAATAAAAAACTAGAAAAAATATTTTTAAGTTATGATCGTCATTTACTTATTGCAGATGTAAGAAGAAAAGAAACTTGTAAACCAAATACTTCAAAAGCAAGAGCTAAACGTCAGAAATCATACAGATAAAGAATAAAAATTATGAGGAAAAAATAAAATGATTCTTTACGAGCAAAGCGAAGTAAAGTCCATAAATTTAACGGAGGGAAATTTATGATAATACCAATAAGATGTTGGTCATGTGGAAAACCAATAGCCCATTTATGGGAAGACTATAGTGAAAGAACAAAGAAAGGAGAATCTAGAAAGAAAGTCTTAGATTCATTAGGATTAAAAAGATATTGTTGTAGAGCTATTATGATGGGCCATGTAGAATTAATTGATATTGCTGCACAATTTAAAAAGTTCTAATAATGACTAACATAATTCAACAAGTAGAATCAAAAGTTAAGAATATTATAAAAGATTATAAATTATTTTCTAAAAAGGAAAAGATTCTAATTGCTTATTCAGGTGGCAAAGATTCAACTGTAATATTATACATTTTAAAAAAATTAGGATATAATGTTGAAGCTTTAACAATAAATGCATTTATTGGTAATTATAGTAAAAAGAACTTAGAAAATGCAGTAAAGTTCTGCAAAGAACATAATATAAAACTTCATAATGTATCATTTAGAGATGAATTTGGATATTCTTTATGTTATTTGAGGAATTTGATTCATTCAAAAGGACATAAGATTAAATCATGTACAATATGTGGTGTTTTACGTAGATATTTAATTAATAAATATAGTAAAAAATTAGGTGCTAATAAAATTATTTTAGGACATAACCTTGATGACGAAGCACAATCAGTAATGATGAACTTTTTTAGAGGTAATTTGGAGATTTGTTCAAGATTAGGTCCAATAACTGGTTTAGTAAAAAGTAAATCTTTTGTTACAAGGGTTAAACCTTTATATTTTATTACAGAAAAAGAAATTACTAAATATTCTAAAAAAATGAAATTCCCAGTAGTTTATACTGAATGTCCTTGTTCATCTGATTCGTATAGAAGGTCTGTTAAAGTTTTGTTAAATGAATTAGAAAAAGATAATACAAATATAAAACAAAATATAATTCAAAATTTTATTAAAATATTACCAAAATTAAAAAAACAATTTAAAACAAATAAAGAAATAAACTTATGTAAATATTGTAAAGAACCAAGTAAATCTGATATTTGTAAAACATGTCAGTTAGTTAGTTTGATTGTGAAGAAATAATTACTTTTTTAATTCTAATTCTAAAACATTAATTGTTTTTTTTAATTTATCAATTTTAGGCATATTATTTTCCATTTCAATCAACAAGCCACATTCAGGACATTGAAATTTAAAATCAATTGCTTGATCAAAGTTTAACCTAATACATTGGTCCCCACAATTAAAAAATTGTTCAGACTCTTCTCTTTTCAATCTTTCTTTTAACTTATTTATTTTATCAACACGCACCCTCTTAAACATATCCTTAACTCTTTTTGCATTCAAGTACCAATGATAAACATACCATCCAGTTTTCATATCTTTTCTCTTAGAACAACAGACAAGATTATTATAATAAAGTCTATAAAGCATTCCTCTTATAATATTTACTTCTACTCCTATTTTTTTTGCTAATCTAATTTCAGAAATATCTTTCTTAGGATCTAGTAATTTAACTAAAGGTACTACGTCATTCCCTACCACCTCAGAAACGACATCGAATATTAAGTTCTTTGTCAACCTCATTTTTTAATTTATGTTATGGGTATAAATTTATGTTTATAAACATTTCGTTTTTTTACAACATATTAGAATAAATTTACACAAAAATTATCTACAATCTCTCTTGCTTAAACACACCAATCAATTCTTTAAACATTAATCCTTTTAGTTTTGCAGTTTTAAAATCAATTAAATAATTTTTTCCTCTACTTATTTTCATATCTTCAATATTAAAGAAATACCACCTGTCGCTGTCAAACCTTACACCAATCCAAGATTCTGCACCAAATTTAGAAGAAAATAATTTTAATTCATCAACTTGTTTCTTTGTAATATATTGTTTAGTATTACCTGTTGCTTTACATTCAATTGCAAGTTTACGAATATTATTACTAGCAAGAATATCTGGTGATGGATAACTCATAGATCCTGATCCAGCAATACGGCAAGCAGCCCAATCATGTTTCCAAAACTTATGTATTAGTTCTCTTTCAGCATTAGAACCTTTTTGTTTTTTATTTTTCATTTTACAATGAAATCTTCATAAAATCTTCAGCACAAATAACATTATCAAAATAAGTCTGTGCATCTTCTTGAATCTCTAAACAGTTTTTATAACGTTGAGAAAAGTGTGTTAATATAAGTTTCTTAACATTAGCTTTATTTGCAATCATTGCTGCGTCTTTTGAAGTCATGTGCCTAAATTCTCTTGCTTTGTTAGCAAGCTTAGATGAATATGTTGATTCACAAATTAAAATATCAGAACCTTCAGCTATTTCAATTGCATTATTACATACTTCTGTATCAACAACATAACTTATTTTTTTTCCTTTTATAACATATGTAGCTTTATTTACATCAATTTCTTTACCTTTGTAAGTTATAGATTTACCAGCACTCAATTGTTTAAGATGAGGTCCTGGACCTATTTTGTTTTTCTTTAAAAAATCTTTATCAATATTTCTTCTATCTTTTTCAATAAATGCATAAGAAATGCATGGAGTATTATGTACCATGTTAGCAGCTACAATCTTAAATTCTTTACCATTAAAAACAGTTTTAGGCTTTTTTTCATCAATTTCAACAATCTTTAGATTAACTTGAACATCGAAATATATTGAATCCATTAAACATTTGACTCTTTTCTTAGTACCTTTTGGTCCAAATATCATTATTTTAGGATTAATTTCTCTATTACCTATTGTTTGTAATAATCCAATAACACCAGACACATGATCACCATGCCAATGTGTTAAAAGAATCTTTGTAACTTTGTTTCTATTGATTCCTGTTATATTCATCTGTCTCTGTGTACCTTCGCCACAGTCAAACAATATACCTTCAGACTTATATTTAAGAAAAACTGCTGGTACATTTCTTTCTTTAGTTGGTACCATACATGATGTTCCTAGGAATGTTAGTTGCATATAGTATACCAACATAGAAAGCTTTTTAAATTTAACCCTGTTTTTCACTACTATATGGCTAAAAAGAAGAAAATAAAACAACAAGAAAAAGTAGAAGAACAAGAAGTAGTTCAAAAAGAAACAATAAAACAAGATGTACAAGAATCAAAATCTTCAAATCAGAATCAAAAATCAAAAACATCTGATGATTCAAAAGCAAAGAAAGAAATAGTTAAAGCAATATTTGCAAAAGAAAGAATCATTACTGAAGAAGGAGATGTAGCTAGAGAATTATATAATAAAAGCTGTTATGGAAAGATTCTTGATGACAAAAAAGTACAATTATCATTATGTGAAGGTCTTTATCTAATAGAAAAAGGCAAAATAGTAGTATTAGATGGAAGAAACAAACCTATTGCTTCTGACAAATATATTAAAAAAGCACAAAAGTCTGAACCTAACTTTTGGATAAGATATTGTGTATTTAGAGACTTTAGAAATAGAGGTTATATAATTAAAACTGCATTAAAATTTGGTGCAGATTTCAGAGTTTATGATAGAGGAATAAAACCTGGCGAAGATCATGCAAAATGGATAGTTTTCCCTGTACATGAAGGTTCTACATTAACATGGCATGAGTTCTCAGCAAAGAACAGAGTTGCACATTCAACCAAGAAAAGACTTCTTATTGGTGTAGTTGATGAAGAAGGCGATGTTACTTATTGGGAAGTTGC
>CAXGTL010000025.1:0-14987 GCA_964012725.1 Candidatus Woesearchaeota archaeon | reverse complement strand
GGAAATGTTTATAAACACAAATAAAATAAAGTTATATAGGGTTATATATATAGAAATTATATAATATGTTATATTATTTATTATATTATTGATATAATAATTATACAAAAGTGTAATATAAAAGAGTGTGAGTATGGAGAAAAACCAAAAAAGGGGAAGGTTATTAATTTTAGGTTTGATTGTATTAGTTTTTATTGCATTTAGTTCTTATTTTGTTAGTGCAGCTGGTTGTTGTTATGGTGAATTAATTGGTTGTGTTGATGGAGTTATTGAGTCTGGGACATGTATTAATGGTATGCAAGGAACACCTGATCAACCAAATACTTTTGTGGACAAGACAATCTGTGATGGGCTTGTAGATACAAATGGTGTAAATATTTGTGAAGATGTTTGTTGTTGTACTACATATCCAGCAAAAAGTTCTGAACAAAAACAAAATATTCAATGTTCTGGTGATTATAAACAAATAAAACCTTTAGAATCAGGTAAATCTTGTGATGAAGTTTGTGAAGTATATCAAATGTGTGAATATACAAGTTGTGAACAAAAAAATTTAATAACAACACCTGCTTGTTATTGTAAACCTGGATTTCAAACAAGTGAATCAAAACCATTTTGTTGTGCAGATGATGGCCTGGACACAAATGGAGAGATTATTTCTGATTATTCACCTAGTTATATTTATTCAGATTCTAATCAATGTCCTAGTATATGTAAAACTGATTATAATTTTAATATAATGGGTTATGTTCTTGATGAAAATGATAATGGAATTGTGGATGTAAAAGTTTATCTTGATAATAGTGTTGAATCAATTACTGATGAAGAAGGTTATTTTTATTTTGGAGATTTAGATAAACCAAAAAGTTATGATTTAAAAGGTGTTAAGTCTGGTTATGAACAAATAGAATTAAGTGTTTTTGCTAAAGTTGTTGGAGATACTCCACAAAATGTTGTAGGTGGATATAATCTTGTTAATATTACTTTAAAAGTTGCTGATATTGAAACTGAAATTGGAGATGCTAAGTGTGCAGATGGTTCAGATAATGATAATGATGGTTATTATGATAAGTGTGATGCTGACTGTAATACAAAATATAATATTGAATCAATGTTAGGTCTTAAATCAGAAAGTTCTGAAACAAGTTGTATAGATGGAAAAGATAATGATTGTGATACTTATATTGATTGTGCAGATGATGATTGTGATGGTGTTGGTGATTGTGTAACTGGTACATGTGGTGATGATCAAATACAACATCCTGAAGAATGTGATGGGGAATCAGATAGTATTTGCCCTAATAGTTGTCAATCTGATTGTACTTGTGAACTTGTTTGTGGTAATGGTTTTTTACAGTCAGATCCAGAGTCAAATTATTATGAACAATGTGATGCTGTTTATGTAAATGGTGAACTTGACTATGGATATGACTTACCTTGTCCTGGTTTATGTGTAACTCCTTCTGAACATGATCCTGATAATGGTTTAGTTCAATGTCAATGTAAGCCAACAACTGAAACATGTGGTAATGATATAATTCAAGGAAAAGAACAATGCGATGGTAATAAATTAGGTGTTTGCGATACTGGTTGTTGTAGTAAAGAAGATCCTTATCCATGTAAACCTTGTGAATGTAAAGATCCTTTTATCTGTGGTGATGGTGTTGTAGACCTTTTAGAAGAATGTGATGCTATTTATGACAGTTCCGGTGATATAGAGAATGGTAATGATGATTTATGTAAAGAATATATGGATGAAGAAATAGATTTTTATGGTTTTTCTAAATATAATGGTAAGTGTAATCCTAGAAATAGTGATGATGAATGTAAATGTACTTTAACATGTACACCAGTAACAGAATCTAAAAAACAAAAATTAGTTGAATTAAATGCAAATGTTATTTCTCATCAAATTCCAATTACACTTAAATGGTCATTTAAGAATTATAATAATGTTGGAACTAATTATTGTAATCCTGACTATACTAATGTTTTTAGATGTGATGCATCTTCTCAAATCTCTGAAACTTTTACTTATGAACAAAGATTGTCTACAGCAAAAAGTTATTGTGGTGGAGATAATTCTAAATGGACACCAATAGGTGCAAATATTAATATTAAAACATTACAAGATCCTTTAACTGAAAATGATTATGAAAAAGTTTATTGTTATAAAGCAAAATCTTATTATAATTCTAATCCTGACTTAGATTTAATATCAAACATGGTTTGTGTTCCTATTGGACAAAAAGCTTGCTTTGAATTATCAAAAAAACCAATGGATGAGTTTTGTTTATTAAAAACAGGTAGTGATGGAAAAAGTAAAAGGAAAATAAGAGCAAGATGTTATGAACCTGAAGATGATGAAAAATCTGAAGATGGTGAAAGTTTTATTAATTTTATTAAA
This sequence comes from Candidatus Woesearchaeota archaeon, assembly GCA_964012725.1. Lineage (GTDB taxonomy): Archaea > Nanobdellota > Nanobdellia > Woesearchaeales > CAXGTL01 > CAXGTL01. The sequence goes on along the minus strand of CAXGTL010000025.1, from coordinate 12,580 downwards.
GTTGAAAAAGATTGTGATGAATATCAAGAAGAGCCTGGTGAAGAGTTTTTCTGTATTGGTCCTGATTCTAATAGTGACACTTTTTGTAAACATCAAGCACCTTGTTATCAATGTACAGATCCTTTTGGTTTATTTTATATAAGTAGAGATACTAGCGTAACTGATTCTGTAAGTATTGTTCAAGTAAGAGAAGGAACACTAAATACAAAGTCCGAAGTTTGTTCTCAGCTTGAAACTTGTTATCTTGATTATTCAGATTCTATTGTTGATAAATATGATGCATGTTCTAATGTGAAATCTTGTTATGATTATAGAAGTGAAAGAGCATGCGCAGGTATAGATAAAATTATTGGTACTAGTGTAATAGGTGATAAATGTCAAGTTGGTGGAGAAGGAGGATGTGAATGGGAAGAATCAGATCATTTGGAATTTGGAATTGGTGTTTGTAGGCCTGTTGATACAAATCAACAAGATTGTGATAGATGTAATTATCCTTTTAATAATTTCTTTGGTAAATGTAATGATAATTTATGTAGATCATATGGAGAAGATTGTTTTTATAGCACTGGTTCTGATAATGCTCTTGACTGGCAGTGTATTGATAAAAAAGATCTAGGATGTGAAGATTATGGTAACAATCGAAATTATTGTATTAATTCTAATGAAGATTTAGATGTTGCTAATCACACTCTTGATATTGCTTATCAAGATATTTCAGGAGAGTATTCAAGAGTTTCAGGGTCTCATAAAACTCTTGGTTTAAGTAATGATTATATGGAACTTGGAAAATGTAAATGGATAGAAACAAGTGATCCAGATGATCTAATGACTGAGTCAGAGTGTATAAAAGATTCTGATGGTAACGATAAGGATGATTGTTCAGATCTAAATACTAATAATTTAAATTCAATAACAAAACAAGAATGTAAAAAAGATATGGAACCTCCAACTACTTATTTTTCTGACATTAAAATTTTAAAAGGAGATGCAGATGTTTTCTTTAGTGTAACTGATAAGATTTCTTCTACTGAAATGATTGAAACAAGGTATTCTATTTATCCTGAAAAAGGAACTTTTGTTTATCCTTCTTCATGGGCAAACAAAGTTGAAAAGAGAATAAAAGTGGATGTTGAAGATTCTGGTTATTATAATCTTACTTATTTTTCTTTTGATGAAGCAAGAAATTTTGAAGAAGTAAAAACTATAGATCATATATATATTGATGCAAGTCCACCTACTGTAACTGTTATATTTGATTATAAATCATATGAAAAAGAAATTGATAATGGTGAAGCTGGTAAAGAATATGAATGGTTGTCTAATCTTCAGATAAATGTTTCTGCTGTTGATGGGCAAGATCTTAGGACTAAATGTACTACTAATTTGTTTTATTATGATCTTGATAATAAAATGGATGTAACAGATTCAATAGGAGGATTAACTGATAATTTAGTTAGTAATGATGATGAAGATCCATCTAAAATTTATTATAATGATTTATCAGATGATATTTATTATTTCACATTTGATTGTTATGACAAATCAGGAAATCATAATTCTAACTCTAATGATGAAATAATTATTAGATTAGAAGGAGATACATTTATAACAAATATTAAGCCTGATCCAAAACCAATTAGGTTAACAGGTAATTCTGGTTCTAATGTTGTTAAACTTTCATTAGATACTATGAGGCCTGCAACATGTAGATATGATTCTTATACTGAAAATAATTATTATGATATGAAGTATACATTTGAACATGTAAATGGTGATCCAACACGTCATGCAATTGATTCTCCAGATTTTGGAAGCAGAGACTTATTTTATGTTAATTATAATGTTCTTTGTGAGTTTGATGATGACAAAATATATGGTAATAATAATGGAGATAAAATTGTTTTTTCAATAGATAATAAAGCTCCTGTAACAACAACAACATTTGACAAATCTTGGCATCATTTAGAAGGAAATGATGATGTCCCAGTAGAATTAGTTTGTAATGATGAAGAAGTTCCTAATAATAAAAAACCAAGTAATTTTGGATGTAAAGAAATTAGATATTGTGTAGGTGTAGGATGTAATCCTGATGATGTGTTTAAAGGAAATGTTTGTTCTGGTTATGATTTACAATCGTGCGTTGTATCTTTTGATAATTCTGGAATAACGATCTTAAGATATTATTCAATAGATAAAGGTGGTAATAAAGAAGATATTAAAAATCTTGATATTAAAATTGCTAAAAATCCTCCTAAAGTAGATATTATTATTCTTGATATTTTAACTGGAGAAGAAGTTGACAGAGTTTCACGTGTAGGATCTCCTTCATACCTTGTTAAAATCAAGTCTACTAAAGATTTGTTAACAAGTCCAAATGGTATTACATATCTTAAATTTGTGCTTAATAATGAAGAACATTCACTTAAAATGCCTTTACCTATAGGAGATAGAAAATCATGGCAAACAATACTAACATTGTCTCCTGAACTTAGAAATAAGTTTGGAAATGCTCAGTTTTTAATCTCTTATATTGATGAACATGGTTATCAAAAATCAACTATTGAAAATGGAGAGTTCTTTGTAATTGATACTGAACCTCCTATAAAACCAACACTTAAACCATTTGGTGATAAATATGATCAATTATATTCAACACTAAGAAAAATGGGTTCTAAATATTATACTAACAAGCCTGTACTTGTTTTATCAGGATTTACAAGTATAACTGATCCTTTACTTTGGGTTTATTTTTATTTAAGTAGTTTTGGTGAACAATATGGAAGAGAACAAATATATCAAGAATTAGATAATGAAAATTCAGCAGTTGTATTAACATCAGATACTCTTGGAACAAGCGAAGATAAATTAAAAGTGGAGTCTGTAGAGAATGTTAATGTTGGAGAATATGTTAATTTATTTGATAGATATGATTATGGTAATTATTCAAAACTTTACAGAATTGATGGCATTGATTCTGGTTCAAAAATTTTAACTTTAGGTACAAAATCACCTAAAAGTTTGAGATCAGGGTTTAAAGGATTTATTTATAAAACACCTATTCTTAAAGAATGGTTTTATTCAAACATTGCTTTTGAAACTGGTAAAAATTATATGAAATTAAGAGGTCAGGAAAGTTTCTTTGTTAAATCTGATTATACAAATATTTATAATGTCTTTTATGATTCAAGTTCACCTGAATTATTAACAGCATTCTATGTTATTAATAATAAAAAATATCCTTTAATTGGTTCTACAATTAATAATCCAACAGCAAAGATTTTTGTACAAATAAAAGAAATGAAAAAATCTTCTGGTTTTGATAGAGATAAGTTATTATTTAGTGTAGACGATGGAATTAATAAATTTTCTAATAAAGAAGATTATAATTCTGATTTCTTTAATATAGAAGATGATTCAAGTGTATCTGCTGGTATCTCTTATAAAAATTATAATATAATTAATTTAATGTATAATAGACGAATTCCAGTTGCTAAAGAAATTAAATTTGAATTAGATTCTGATGATAAATCTAATAATAATTTATTATATCAATTTTCAACAATTTATCATCCTAGTTATCCAAGTGCTCCTAAAGAGTTTTTAGTAGATGAAGCAAATTGTTATTATTTTACATGCTTTAGAAAGACTGAACCTGGTGAAATCAAAGTTAAGTTTGATTCTGAAGTATCTGATTTTTCAACTCATTATTCAGAGTTTGAACTTCAATCACCAACATCTGATCATAAATTATTTACAATCATTACTAATGATTTAGTTAATAAAGTTTCAGCAACTTCATTAGGAATTGCTAGTGCTTTAGATAATGATGATGAAAATATACAATATATAACTGTTACAAATGATAATTCAGATAATTTCGAATTTAATTATTACAATCCTAATAATGATTACAATTCTAAAAGTAATTATAACAAAAGGGTTGGGTTTGAATTTAAGAATTTTGATGCTTTGAATTATTATAAAATATTTGTTAATGATGTTTATATAATGAAAACAAGAGCAGATGGTTTAGGTATTCTTAGATTTAAATATGATTTGTTAGGAACATCAAGATATAATTTTAAAGTACAACCATTTAATGAAAAAGTTTATCCACTTACATTTAAAGCAAGAAAACCTGATAAATCTTTAATGGGTATGTGGACATATTATTTAGTTGTAGATTCTGAAGAACCTAATATTGTTTATGATAATGTTATAGAAGGTAGTTCTGATTCATTTGTAATGATAAAAGCAGAAGTTGATAATGAAAACTTTGATTTAAATGGAACATTAGTTATTGATAGTTTTAAAATCAATGAAGGAGATGATGAAGCTGAAGCAGTAATTCCTAAACAAGTTTCAACTTTATGGCAAGTTTCAAATACTGAATTTGCTAGAGAATTCTTTATACCTAAAGAAGTTGTAGATGAAACTCAAATTCCGTATGCAATTACATTAGTAGATAGGGCAGGAAATATAAAAACTGTAAATGGAGTAATTAAAATTGATAATAAAGTCTCTGATATTATTATTACTGAAATCATCCTTGATACTAAAGGAACAGGTCTTGGTGATAATGAAAAAGTTATTGAAAGATTAATTGAAAATGAAGGTCTGGGTGAAATTAATGGTTTTAATGAAAATAATAAAGAATTCTTTTTAAAAGATCTTGATGATGATGTTATAATAAAAGGAAAGGCAGAAGCTGTTTCAGAACTATACCTTTATAATTTAACTGATAAAAGTAAAATTGATTTTTTAGACGATGATGGTAACTTTGAGTTTGGAATTAAATTAATATCTTTCCCTAATATTTTTTATAGAAATGAATTAATCTTTGAAATGAAAAAGTCTAGTACAAGTGGAAAGCAACCAAGGTATAAAATAATTGTAATTAATACTGATAAAGAACCACCTGCAAATCCTAATATTGTGTTTGATAATTCACAACAACAAGATATTGTTTCAGAACATGAAGGTGTTGTTTCAGAACAAAATATTATTATTGTAACAGAACCTTTAATTATTGCAAATATTGAATATAACGAACCTGTAGAATTAGTTAATTATAAGATTGTGGATGAAGATGTAGAATTTGATAAACAAGGGGATGTAACTGATAAATTTGTGTTAACAGCACAAAGTTCTATGCCAAATACTGATATAAATCCTTTTGTTCTTGAAATAAATGCAAAAGATGAATTTGGAAATGAACAATTAATTTCTTCAGAAAAACAGTTTTATGTATATGCTGGAAAAACTAAAATAGATCTTATTAATCCTAGACATAGGGTTTCAACAAAAGAAAGGTTTACACTTAAAATAAGAACAACAAGAGAATCTAAATGTAAGTATAGTGAAGAAAGCTTTGTAAAAGGTTCTAGTTATGATTTTAGTAAAGGTGCTGCGTTTAGGACTGTTGAAAATAAACCTGCATTATTCCACGAAGTTCCAGGATTTACAATATTAGGTGATGGTGTTCTAAATACTCTTTATGTTTTATGTGATGATGAAAGTGAAGAATATATCTCTGAAATGTATAGTGATTTAAGGGTTGATAAAGAATCACCTAAAATAAGTTCTATCAATGTTTCTAAATCAATTATTAACTCAGGAGATGCTGAAACAGATATTCTTGTTCAAGTAAATGAACCAAGTATTTGTAAGTATGGTGTAGAAAATAAGTATGGAGAAATGGATTGGTTTGATGATGAGTCCATTAATAATGAATTAAGTTATAAGATATTACATACTCAAACAATACAAGTGTCTAAAGAAGAGAAACAATATACTTATTATGTTCAATGTGAAGATTTAGCAGGATTAAAAACAGAGTTTAAAGATATTGATTTTGAAGTTAAGAAACAAGGATTGGAAATAGAAATACTTGAACCTCAGGAAGCAATTTCTAGATTATATCCTGTATTTAAAGTAAAAACAAATCAAATAGCAAGATGTTATTATAAGAATCATAATGATAAAAAAGAAGGTCTTAAAGAAATGGGAAGAAGTAATGGTGCATTAATACATGAAGATGGAACAACTTATCCTCCGTTTGAACCTGGAAAATATACTTATAAATTTACTTGTACTGCAACAGATCCAATATCTACTTTAACACCTGAGCAAACAACTAAAGAGATTATTTATAATTTTGCAATAGATGATACTCCTGCAGTTTTAACTAAAATGGATGTTGTAAATAAACAGTTCTGTCCTGGTGATGATGGTAAATATTCCATAACAATTAATGTGGATGCTATTGATCCAGAGTCTGGAATTTTAGGATATAATTATTCTTTAGAAGATTATTATTCAAGGTCTATGGCAGAAGAGAAATTTACTTCTTCAAAACAAATAATAATCTCTAACCTTAACTTAAGTAAAAATTCAGCATATAAAGCTTATGTTATACCAATAAATAAAGCAGGAATGCGTGTTAAAGATTCAATTAATTATACTTCTGAAATGTCTGTATTTACTAAAGATACTGCTGAATGTATAAATGATAAAAATGGGCCAACAATTAGTGTTGAACAATTATCAACATCTTCAGGTATTTTAGTAAAATTAGCTTGTTATGATGATAATAGTTGTAATTCTGATGGTTTTAATTATGGTGTTGGTGGAGATGAAAATAATTGTAAACCAGAAAATGCTTATAATCCTGAGTCAGGTATTTTATTAACACAAGAAACTTATATTTGTTGGTTTGTTAAAGATCAATTAGGAAATCCTACTGCAGGTGGTAAAACTATCAAAATAACTGATTCTGATAAAGATAATGTTCCTGATGAAATGGATAAATGTCCTGACACTCCTCTAGGTGAAACTGTTTTCACAGAAGGTGATAATATTGGATGTTCACAAAGCCAAATTGAAGAAGATGATGATGAAGATGCTGTTGCAGACTTTGAAGATATATGTCTTGATACTCCAAAAGGTGAAGAAGTGTTTAAACAAGGTGATTATCTTGGATGTAGTGAAAAACAAAAACAAAAATTAATAGAAAGAGGAGATGGAGATAATGATGGAGTTATAAACAAGTTTGATGAATGTCCAAACACTCCTTATGGAGAGATTGTTAATGATCTTGGTTGTTCAACTACTGGGCCAGATCCTGAAGCTCCAATTGGTTTTTGGGCTTGGTTTACAGGAATTGTATTATTAGGTGGTTTAGGTACAGGTGGCTTTTTTGCTTATCAAAAATATCCTGAGATGTTTACAGGTTTAATGGGTAAATTTAAAAAAACACCTCCAAAACGAACTAAAGTAGGTGGTCCAAGTCTTTCTGATTATAAAAGAACTAAACAGCCTGTTAGGGAAGTTTCAAGTAATTATGCTGAGCAACAACTTGCTTTAAGAAGAAGACAAAGATTGAAACAAAAACGGAAAAGTATTAGGAATAAAGGAAGGAGTATGTTAGATACTTTTGATAGAAAACCAAAAAAATAAATAAGTAATTTAGGTAGTATTTATGTAGTGTGTGTGTGGTGTATAAATGTATAAAAAAATAAGAAAATCAAAGAAAGGAATGGAAATTGGAAAGCTATTTATTTATATTTTAGCTTTGTTTATAATGGCAATTGTTTTATTTTATAGCACTAAATGGATCTATGGTATATTTGATAAAAAATGTGAAGCAGATTCTGCATTGTTTAAGTCTGAATTAAATGAAAATATTAATGTGGCTGCAAGAAATAAAAATAATGTTTATTATCCTAAGATTGCTACACCTTGCGATGCTGAGAAGATTTGTTTTGGTGATTTTGATTATTTTGACGATACTAATGATGCAAGTATAAGGAGTGGTATAAGCGAATGTGTTACTTCGAGTGGTTCTATACTGGATGAATTAAGGTGTAATGCTCTTGTTGTTGGCAAACAAAATGTGTTTGTTGTTCCTAAGAAAGCAGTTATTGGAAATCCTGTTAAAAATGAATTAATTAGTTTGGGTGGAGCAAAAGTATTATGTTTTGATGTTAAACAAGGTAATCTTGAAATAAAAGTTACTGGTATAGGTAAAAAAGCTTCAATTGAAATGCCTGAATCAATTAGTTAAGTGTTAGTTGTGTTAAATGATGATGAAAATTAAAAAATGATTAAAGATGATATTCCACAAACAAAAAAAAGGGCAAGTAGAATCACAGTTTAATTGGATCTTTGTTTTGGTTGCTGGTGGAGTTATTTTGTTATTCTTTTCTATGTTCATTTTTAGATATAAATCTGTAAATGATCAAAAATTGCAAATAAAGTTTTACCAAGATTTAGATCTACAACTTTCTTTGTCAGAAGTTTCAACAACTACATTAAATAATATATCTAATGTTCCTAATAAAAATTTGAAATTTTCATGTAAAGGGTTAGGAACAATTGGTTTTAATAAAAAGATTGTATTTGCTCCATCGACGATTAAAGCAACAAAATTGGGAATTTATACTTATTCATTTTTAGCACCTTTTAAAGTTAATAATTTTGTTTATGTTCTTTCACCTAATACTAAATATGTTTTTATAACTGATAGGAGCGATGAAACTTATCTGGATATCTTGACAACTTTAGGTGTTGCAAGAGAATCTATGTCTAGGCAAAGTTTTGCAACTTATAGTTTATCTAATGGTAATTCACCAGGTAATTTAAATGCAATTGCAAATGAAGAAAAAAAAGAAAAATTGTCTGAATATCAATCAATAAGGTTTGTGTTTATTAATCAAAATCCTAGTATGGATTTAATTAATGATGATATGGATGAATATTATAAAAATAGTTTTGTTTCTGTTTTACATATTGATTCTGCTAACCAAAACAATCCTCAAAAATTAACTTTTTATGATTATGATGAAAAGTTTGATAAAATGGGTAGTGTAGGACAAAGTTCATATTATTTTGATCAAGCATCTTTGCTTGGTGCTGTTATTGTTGATAATAAAAATATGTATGATTGTATGGTGGCAAATGCTTTTAACAGACTTTATTATGTTGCTGATACACATATTCAAAGAATTGATAAATTAAGTGAAAATAATAATTTAAGGCCTGAATGTAAGGATTTTTATGTAGAACCAAATGGTCTTAAATCAGGAATGACTAGTTTAAAAGAAGAGATTGCTGGACCATTGAAAGATATTAATGAGTTTAAATCAATTGATTCGCCTAGCGCTAGTGTTGATTATGTTAAGAAGTTTAATGAATATGTTGAGTTGATTAATACAAAAAATGATTTGATTAGGTATCAAATTGGTGATTGTCCTGTTATTTATTAAGGAAATGGAAAAATGAGATTTACAAAGTCACAAATAAAGATGTTTGAGAACGTTGGAGTTATGATAGTGTTCTTTTTCTTATTGTCATTTGGGTTAGTGTTTTATACTACATATCAAAAAAATTCAATTTATAAAATGGATCATCAATTTAAGGTTGATAATGCATTAAAATCTTCAAAAAGAGTTATTTATATGCCTGAACTTAGGTGTACTGAAACAAAGCTTGAGAATTGTGTTGATTATTATAAATTAAATGCTTTGGTTGATACGATTAATAATGGTGGTGATTATGCTTTTGATTATTATTATAATATCTTTGGTAAAAGTGTAGTTTTGTATGAGCAATTATATCCAAATTCAGGTGATTTTATTGAAGTTTATAGTAATCCTTTACTAAAGGGTGAAATCTCTGGTATTGAAAACACAATCATCCCTGTATCTTTATACAACTCTGTTGATCAAACATATGCATATGGTGTATTAAATATTACAATTTATTTAAGGAAGTAATGGTGGAAAATAGATGAGAAAAAACATAAGAAACAACAAATCCCAAGTGGAAATCATGGGAATAGGAATAGTTATAATCTTGTTAATCATAGGTTTGCTTTTCTTTTTTCAATTTTCTAATTTAGATGATGAATCTGATAAATATAAAATAGATGATAGGCGAATGGCAACTACAATGATTAGTTCTATGATGAAAACAACCACAGGCACACAATGTGATAATCAAGATATATGGACTTTAATAAAAGATTGTGTTGATAATCTTGAAACTGATGGTAATATTATCTGTAGTGGGGATCCTTCTTGTATATTTTTAAGTAATACTTTGGATGAAGTTTTTATTAAACCTGTTTTAGAATCACAAGGTAAAGATTATATATTTAATATAACTAATATTGAAACAGGTGAAGAATTTATACGTTCTTCTATGGGTAATAATTGTGATAAACCAAGAGCTGAGATTATTTCTTCTTCTACTTTGATTGTAGATGGTAATTTAAGAAGGGCAATTCCTAGGTTAATTATTTGTTATTAAATATTCTAAAAAATAAAGAAAAAGAAAATAAAAAAATAAATCTATTTTATCTTGTTTGAAGGTTGCATATCTTTCCAAGCAAGATCAAATAATCCACTTAAAGCACTTGCAAAGAATGGTGTATTAATCCAAATACCTACATCATATGTTGGGTGAACTTCTTTGTCGTGCAGAACCATAAACATTAATTGTTTTTTGTCAACAACTGTAAACCTTGCTGAAATGTTTTTAGTGTTTTTTACTTCTGCTACACCTTTGATTTCATCAACAACTCTTTTTGTTTCCTTTGTTAAAGGAGCTGCTATTCTTATTTTTACTCCTTTCTTTTTGATTTTTTCAAATGTTGGTTTAAGTCCTTCAATTTTTCTCATTAAACCTTCGGTTGTTGTCATGATATCTACACTTTTTTCTGCGTTTCTTATTGTTAGTTCAAGATGGTTGTATAAATTATGTCTACCTCTAATGCTTCCTGCTAAATCAGTTGGTTCAACTAATTCAATTCCTTGATTATGTAATGTATTTAGTTCTTTTAGAACATCTGTATTTGATAAAGCATCAAGTCTTTTTATTTTGTCATCTGCAAACTTTCTCATATTTATTTTTACTCTATGTACAACTTCATTAGGAGGTACAGCAATATATTTAATTGGTTTTCCTAATTTCATTATAACAAATCCTTTTTTCTCAAGGCTTTCAAGAACGTCATATGATCTTGATCTTGGTACATTTGCAATATCAGAAAGTTCTCCTGCAGTTGAAACTCCTCTGCTTAATAATGCTGTCCAAATTTTTACTTCATATAGATTTAAAGCAAAATATTGTCTTAATTTACTTAAAAATTCATCTTTTACAATCATTTTTTCTAGCCCCCTTGTTTTTTTTCAAATTTAGGAATTATAAAAAATTACTACCAATGTAATGTTAATTGTTTTTACTCCTAAATCATCAAAATTCAGTATTTTATAAAAGGCAGGATGTATTTAAATGTTTCTATTTGTTATTTATAAATAATAAAAAAATATGTAATGTATATACTATAAAATACCTAATTTTATATAAAGATTTGAATTTCTTGTAGGAAAATGTATACTATTATGGAAAAAATTAAAAAAAAAGCATTAGATTCTAGTAAAAAGCTACTTTTATTTGAAGTTGAAGATAAAAGGATTTTAAAGGCAGCAACCTTGCTTTCTGAATTAGGAATTAAAATTGTTTTAGTTGGTAATCGTGAGAAAATTCTTAATAGTTTTAGACTTTTTGGATTAAATTTTAATGAAAAAATATTTATTATAGAAATTAATAATCATTTTGTAGGATTACTTTCTGAAAAATTGTTTGAGTTGAGGAAAGAGAAAGGTTTGAGTTTGGATGAAGCTAGAAAATTAGTTGGTTATCGTGAATATTTTTCTGTTATGCTTGTTAAATGTGGTTATGCAGATGCAATGGTTGGTGGTGCTGTAACTCATACAGGAAAAATATTAAAACCTGCTTTACAAATTCTGCGTTCAAAAGGAAAAACAGTTTCATCTTTTTTTTCAATGATATTTCCTGATAAATTATTTTTGTTTGCTGATTGTGCAATGAACATTAATCCTGATGCTGAACAATTAGCTGATATTGCAATTAACACTTCTGAGTGTTGTTACATGTTTGGTATGATGCCAAAGGTAGCAATGCTTTCGTTTTCTACAAAAGGTTCTTCTAATCATGAATCTGTTGAAAAGGTTCGTGAAGCAACTGCAATTGTTCGTAATAAAAAGCCTGAGTTAATTATTGATGGAGAACTTCAAGCAGATACTGCAATTGTTGAACATGTTGCAAAGATTAAGCTAAGAAATAAGGTTGGTGATAATTTGATTATGGGTGATGCTAATGTTCTTATTTTTCCTGATTTGAATTCTGGTAATATTGCACATAAACTTGTTCATAGACTTAGTGTGTGCAAAGCAATTGGTCCAATAATGGTTGGTTTAGAAAAACCTGTTAATGATCTGTCTAGAGGATGTAGTGTTGAAGATATTGTTGATTTGAGTTTGGTTAGTTTGGTTCAGTGTGTATAGGTTTGTATTTATTTTCTAATTTTTATAATTAATTTGTTTATCTTATTTTTATTATTTTTGTATTTTTTTGTATTTTATATATTAATATATATAATTATACATATAATCTTATATATTAAAATAGATATATTTATAAATGCTTAATATATATTTATTCTTAGACATGTCTAATAAAACTATTATCCAGTTCAGAAACCAAAAACAGTTTG
>CAXGTL010000024.1:0-15538 GCA_964012725.1 Candidatus Woesearchaeota archaeon | reverse complement strand
ACATAATCCTCACTAATCTTAACTTCCTCTTGAAAACATCTATAATAATTCTGCCATTTATACCTAGCATCTAGATAAACAACCACACCCCTATCAGTCTCAGACCTAATACAACGTCCAGTTGATTGAAAACATTTGTTCATTGCTGGAAACAAATAACCATAATCCCAGCCTTTGCCAAACTTTTCATCAAAGTATTTTATTAATTCTTTTGTTTCAAGATCAGGTCTTCGTAATGGCAAACCAACAACAACAACACATTTTAATAAATCACCTGGTAAGTCAATTCCTTCAGCAAAATTAGCACCCATTACACCAAGCAAAACAGCACCACTATCTTTATATTTTTTAAATCTCTCTAATAAATCCTGTTTTTCTATTTTACTCATTTCACTTTCTTCTGTAAAAGTTGTTTTTTTACAATTATCTGAAAAATATTTATTAACTTCGTTACGTAAATAATATGATGGAAAGAACACAACTGAATTTCCAGGAACATTATTAACTATTTCTACACACACTTTTCCAATTTCTTCATACATTTTTTCATTTCTCATTGTAAACTTGGTTGTCGTTTTTGGAACTACTAAACTAAGTTTATTCTCTTTAGGAAATGGACTTTTGTAAACTCTTTCAAATGTATTTTCAGGAAAACCTAAAAGATCACGATACATAGAAGTTGGAGTTAGTGTTCCAGACATAAGTATTGTTGAATATGTTTCATTAATGATTTCAGAAGCAACTAAGCTAGGGTCTAGGCAACGATAAGATATAGAAATAGTTTCTCCAAACTTTCTTGATTTATTTTTTCCAACAATTCTTGCAAAACCTTTATCATCACCTAACCACTTTTGTAAAAAGTCTGCAATTCCTCCAATATAACTTCGTTTTTGTTTTTCTCTAATATCAGCAGCAATAAATTCAAGGTCAGCTATAAGTTGGTCAATTTCTATTGTTAATTCAATCTTTTTAACAAATTCATCTTTAGTAATTAATATTTCATCATTAACACTAAGTCTGTTTCCATAATTATCTAAAATCTCTTTTAACATTTGAAGCCTTTGCATAGTTTCATCATAACCATGTTTCTTAGCTTCAGATATTGCTCTCATTAACATGAATGCTGTAAGTCTTTTTGTTAACAAATCACGAATTCTGAACGGAAGATTATGTGCTTCATCTACAATCACAATTGATTTTTCAATATTTTTGTTTGTTTTCATAAAAAATGTTTTAGAAACTCCTGGACTAAATATATAATAATAATCACAGATTACAATGTTTGCTTTTTTTCCAAGTTCAATACTAATTTCATAAGGACATGATTCAGAGTTTTGACATATTTCAACCATTTTTTCAACATGCAATGGGAGTTGTGGTTTAATAGAGTCAAATAATCTTTTTGCTTGACTTGTTAATTGATTTTTTTTCTTAGTATTATTATAAAGGTTACACCTTCCTTCTTCTTTTAATTTTTTACAATACTCTGAAAATTCAAATGAAGATAAAATATTGGATCCTGGTTGTGGACACATATGTTTTTTTCCAATTATATCAACAGATATTATTTGTTCTCCTAATTTTTCTTTAATTAATTTTAATGTTTCAATTGCAATCATATGCTGTGTGTGTCTAGAAGTCAAAAAGAATATAGTTAAACCATTATCTATTGCATACTTTAATGTTGGTGCTAATGATGCAATTGTTTTACCTAATCCAGTTGGTGCATGTAATATTGCATTTGACTTATTTTGTACACAGGTTTGTATATCATTAATTAAATCAGTTTGTATTGGTCTTACTTTTTTGTATGGGAATAGAAGTTTGTTCATATTTTTGTGGAAAAAATGACACTATATAAGCATTTGTAATAATTTGGTAGAAGTGAAGATTTTACTACTCCTTTACAATATAAAATTATATAAACTAAACTAAAAACAAAAACAAAATGGTGATAGAATGACTTATAGAGACAGGATTTTTGAAAGACATGATGTTTATGATGTATTATTATACAGATCAGAAGATCTATATTATGGTGATAGAGAGCTCTCTGGTGAACATATAATTCTTGATGTAGAAACAGCTGAAAGTGATACTGACTTAGGTGGAATATTTGATATGAAAAAGATGAATTCTGTTGTTTATGGAATTTTAAAAAAAGAGGCATCAGGAGAAAATATTATAGTTCAAGTTGTAAGAAAAGTAAAACCAGGAGACTCATATGCAGATACTATTTATGCTGATAGGGTTGTTCATGAATTAAATTTAATAAAAGATAACTCTTTATTAGCTTATAATGCTTCTTTTGATAAAGGTATAACAAAAAATCTTCTTAAACAAGCTTCTGATAAAGGAAAAGCAGAATATCTTTTAAAATGTCTTAATTTTAAAGATATCAAGTTTGGACATATTTCAAAAAACGAAGCAATGCGTAAATTTAATATTCAAGTTCCAATTTCATTTTCAGATGGAAGTCTTTGTCCTGATTTTTTTAAGCTTTGGATAAAAACAAAAAATGAAAGTTTTTTAGAATTAGTCTGCAATAGAAATCTTTCTTGTTTAGATAGTGAAAATGAAATAGCTAAGAAATTAGTTGAGATAGGATATTTGAAATTGTAATTTTAAAGTAACTTTTAAATACAAGATAACCTTATTTAGTTAATAATAATGAAACAAGAGCTTAATTACAAAGAACTAGGATTTAAATCAGGTATGGAAATTCATCAACAATTAGATGGAAAAAAATTATTCTGTAATTGTGAAACTGTTATTAGGGATGATAAACCAGATTATACCTTTCAAAGAGAACTCAGAGCAGTTGTTGGAGAAACTGGTAAAATAGATACTGCAGCTAAATATGAACAAAAAAGAAAAAAATATCATGTTTATGAAGCATATCACGATACTAATTGTTTAATAGAAATGGATGAAGAACCTCCTAAACAAGTAAATAAAAAGTCTTTAGAAATTGCTTTAAAAATAGCATTATTATTTAATGCAAAGATTGTTGATGAAGTACAAGTAATGAGAAAAACTGTTGTAGATGGTTCAAATGTTTCTGGTTTTCAAAGGACTGCACTTATTGCATTAAATGGATATATTGATACTTCTAAAGGAAGAGTAGGAATTCCTGTTATTTTGCTTGAAGAAGAAGCTGCAAAAAGAATAAAAGATCATGAAGATTTTACATTATGGAACATTTCTAGACTAGGTATTCCTTTGATTGAGATTACAACTGACCCAGATATAAAAGATCCATTACATGCACAAGAAGTTGCACAAAAGATTGGCATGATCTGTAGAAGTGTTGAAGGTGTTAAAAGAGGCTTAGGTACAATTAGGCAAGACTTGAATGTTTCAATCAAAGGCCATCCAAGAGTAGAAGTAAAAGGTTTCCAAGATATAAGATCAATACCAAAAGCAGTTGAAAATGAAGTTAAAAGGCAACAAGAAGAGATTAAGTCAGGTAAAGAAACACATAGTCATGTTCGAAATGTTAAAAAAGACTTTAGTTCTGCCTACCTAAGACCAATGCCTGGTGGTGCACGTATGTATCCTGAAACAGACTTGCCTACTTACAAATTAGATGCAAGTAACTTAGAATTACCAGAACTTATTGATGATATTTCTGATAAACTTGAAAAAAAACATAAGTTAGGAAAAGATTTAGCAAAAGCTTTGACAAAAGCAAAGAAACATACACTTTTTGAAGAATTAGCTGAGAAATTAGATAATATAAAACCAGCTTTTATTGGAGAAGTTTTAGTATCTTTGCCAAAAATGTTATCAAAAAAACATAATAAAGAAATAAAACCTACTAAAGATGATTTTAAGACATTGTTCAAAGCTTTGAATGACGGAAAGATTTCAAAAGATTCAGTTGAAACAATATTGGTAGAAGCAAAGCCTGTTAAAGATATTATTAAAAACTATTTCTTAATGTCAGACAAAGACTTAGAAATAGAAGTAAAGACAATTATTGACTCTAACAAAGGCTTACCATTCAATGCAATGATTGGCAAGGTAATGGCTAAGCTTAAAGGCAAAGCTGATGGTAAAAAGATTGTTGAAGTTGTTAGGAAGCATTGTTCTTAACTATCTAAAGCTTTAAAAATGCATCCTGGAATCTTAGTTTTATGCGAGCTGTACAAGTAGAAGTAAGAAAAATAGAAGCTGATCCAGATAGTTTGTTTGAAAAAAAACATAGTGAAGACTTTAATTTATCAGAAAGAAGCTTGTTTTCTATGTATATGAATGATGTTTCACAAGATCCTCCAATAATAGAGCTTGAAGAGCAGTTGGAATTTGGAAAAAGGATAGATAGAAGAGATAAAGAAGCAATAACAGAGTTTATTGAAAGAAACACTAAGTTGGTGGTTAGTCAAGCAAAGAAGTTTAAAGCAAGAAATTCCTCAGTTAAAAATGTTGATCTCTTAGATATTATTCAGGAAGGAAATAAAGGTCTTATGAAGTATGTTCCTCGTTATGATTATAGAAAAGGATTTAAATTCTCAAGTTTTGCATTTTCAGGGATTAGAAGAGCTATGCAACTCGGGATAGGAAAAATAAACAGAACTATAAGAACACCCCTTAAATTTGAAAAAGAATTGTCCCGTGTTTTAACAATTATAATTGAACACAAAAATGAGTTTGATGAAACTCCTAGTTTTGAGTATATTGCTACGCTTGCTAATTTTACTGTTGATAAGGTAAAAACTTTACTTCATGCAGCAAAAGCTTGTTCATTAGATCAGGAGCTTACTTATTCTGATTCTGATTTTAGTCTTTATGATATTGTTGAAGACCCTGATTATGATTTTGATAGAATTACAGAAAAAGCTTTGCTTAACGACTCTCTTGTTAGTTATATGGATTCAGATACTAGTCTTGATAATCAAGAAAGAACAGTTATTTTTACCAGGTTTGGATTGTTAGATGGTGAATATAAAACATTAGAAGCAACTGGCAAGCTTATGGGGTTGTGCAGAGAAAGAATAAGGCAGGTTCAGGATTCTGCTCTTGATAAGCTGAAAAAATCATCTGAATTTGAAAAAAAGTTTTTGGATTTTTATATTGATTCTTAATTATTAATTTTCTCTAGACTTCTTCCATAAAGCTTCAAAATGTTTTTTATAAACTAGATATTATAAAAAAACTAAGTTCTTAATTTACCAAAATACTTAAATACTATAAAATATATAATATAATTAGTGATTTTATATGACTTATACTACACAATGTAAAGAAGTATTTGTTGAAACGGAAGTTTTAGTTAAACAAACATTTGATTTAGATTCAATTCTAAAAGAAATTGAAACACCCAAATTTAATGATATGATTCAAAGTAAAATAATTAAAGAATCACAAACAAGTGAAATCTTTGATTTCCCAGAACCAAAAAAACACAAATATCCTGAACAACATAGTTCTAAAAAGTCTGAAATCAATTATAATCAAGTTTATTCTGAAGATCCTTATGTAATATATTCATCACAACTTAAAAATTACCCTATTTTAGATGATACAGAAGTACATAATTTAGTAAAACTTGTTAAATTAGGATATAAAGAAGCAGAAAACAAGTTAGTTTTGCATAACCTTCCTTTAGTAATAATGGTTGCAAAAAGATATATAGATAAGGGCTTAGATTTTATGGACCTTATACAAGAAGGTAATCTTGGTTTAATTAAATCTGTTTCAAAGTATAATCCTAAAATGGGATATAAATTTTCAACATGTGCTGTGTGGTGGATTGTACAATCAATTTCAAGAGCAATTTCAGATAAAGCAAGAACAATAAGAATACCAGTTTATATAGGAGAAGAAATTAGAAAATTAAATAAGCTTAATGAAAAAATCAAATTAAAACTTCAAAGAGATGCATCTTCTAAAGAATTGGCAAAAGAAAGTGGTTTAGATTTGAACAAAATAGAATTATTAATACAACATAACAAAGAATGTTTTTCTTTAGATTATTTGATTAATGAAACTAAAGATACTATAATAAATTTCATTAAGAGTAAAGGATGCAATACTGAAGAAATTGTAGAAAATAATTTATTTAAGAAGAGTTTGTTTGATTATTTTAGATCAGACTATTGTTGTTTAAAAGATACAGAAATCAAATTTATGATGTTAATTTTTGGTTTATGGGGAAAAAGTGAAAAAAATATGATGCAAATAAGTAGGAAGTATAATCTCTCTCGTTATAAATTAAAGAAGATAGAAAACAAGATTTTAAGAAAAATTAAAAATTGTGAATTTTTTAGGAAACAGTTTTATGATTATGCTTTTGTTAATTAAAACTCCCACCTATAATATTTCTTAAGTTTATCAGCTTTTATTTTTAATCCAATTACATATTGTGTTAATCTTTGTAAAGCATTTAATCTTTTTTCTACTTCTTTATTTATTTGATATTCTTCAACAGTATTAATAGAAACTCCAATTGGTCCTAAATATTCACACACTGATTCTAATGTCTTAAGATCTCCACCAAATACTAATTCAGATAATTGTTTTACTTTTTCAGAAGATTGTTCTGGTGTTACGACTTCAGGAACAGAAGATTGTAGTTTCTGTTCATATGTTGGTTTAAATGTTTCTGCATGTGCAGGAGAATATAGTATAAGTAATAATGGTATTATTAATAGTTTTTTCATATAGAAAATATATTTGTAAGTGAATATTTAAAGTTTATTATATTGAAAAGTTATTTATCAAATAATTCCTTAAACACAATTTTATTATGTTCAGTTATCTTTAGTTTTTTAATTTCTTCATATGAGAATAATCCTATATCATCACCTTCTTTTTGTTGTTTTCTTAATTGTTCTAATTTATGTTTTATAGGACCAACATAAACAAATTTTTCTTGCATTCCCTTTCCTTTTTTTAAATATTCATATCTTTTAAAGAATTTTATATCTTTTAATTCTATACCTAATTCTTCCATTGCTTCTCTTTTTAATGTTTGGTCAGGTGTTTCATTATCTTCTATTGTTCCACCAAACAAACCCCAATGGTTTGGTGAAGTAGGAGCATTTTCATCTCTATGTTGAAGAAGTACTTTTCCTTGTTCATCTCTTAATATGAATACTGAAGTTCTTTTTACATACATTATATTTAGTAAATAAGAATTATTTATAAAACTTTCAATATTTTTTTAATTTCATTATATATTTCTCAAGAAAATTTGCAACATCTTGTTCAGTTTTATTACTTGACTCATTTAAACATGTTCCTGGATGTATATCATTTGTAATATTTGCATAAGAAACAATCATATATAATAAAGCATCTTCATAAGTTTTTTTTGGGCTTAATATAATCTCTTCACCATTTTGCCATGCTTTTGGTGCTCTTTCTTGTGTAATACTTAATTTATCTCTAAAGAATTTAATGGCATTTTTAACAGAAGCATCCATTTCTATTATTTCACTAAGTGTTTGTTCCATAATATTATAATAAAAAATATATCTTTATAAATCTTTATATTCTAGAAAACTTAATCCTTCATCAATATCTCAATTACTGCACCATATGCAGGACGAGATATAAATATACCTAATGCTAAACCAGCAATTGTAATTATAGCAAAGCCTCGCAACAAACCAGCCCCTGCAAACACTAAAGGAATCATTGCTACTGATGTTGTAAAGAATGCTATCAAAATAATCATAAATCCAGTTTTAAACCTTTTTTTCCAATCAGTAATTTCTGCACCAGACTCTCCTCTAAGAACTTCGTCTGTTATAACAATAAGATGATCCACACCAGTACCAACTACAACTATGATACCAGCTATTGCTGCAAAGTCTAAGTTCCATTTAAGTAATGCAGCTAATCCTAATAATAATACAACTTCTGATAAAGAAGTTATTAATAATGGTATTGATATTTTTAATTTTCTATATATTAAGAATATAACTACTCCAACAGATAATATTGCCATTAAACCAACTTTGATTGAATTTGATACAAACTCTCCACCAGCAATCGCAGATATAATTACACTATTTTCAATGTTAAGTTTTACAGGTAATGATCCTGTTTTTAGAACTGTTCTTAGTTCTTTTCTATTTTCGTCTGCATTTAATGCAGCTTCTTGTTTATTTCTTCCAGATCCTGCACCAGATATACTAATATCAGTTGTTTCTGATCCACGTAACTTAGAATCTATTCTTAATGAATCTACTTCACTATCATCTAAATATAAATTAATTGGTTCACTTAAAAAACTATTACCTTGTTCTTCAATAATATCAAGCTTTCCTGTTGCTTCTCCAAACTTCTTTGCAGCACCTGCACTTAATTTTATTGAAAATTCAAATTTACATGTCCATTGTTCTGGTCCTGCTTCACCACACATATAAATTCTACTACATGTAGAATCTGTACATACATATGTAATATCTTCTCCACCAATAAATACAGTTTCGTTTTTGATTTTTGCTTCAAACTTACCTTGTTTAGATAATAAATCAACAACTTCTTGTTTAGTTGCTCCTGCAATTTCTACAATTATATATTTTTCTTCACCAAATCCGAATGGTCTTACAGAAATATCACTTAGTCCATAAACATTTAATCTGCTTTTTATAATTTCTACTAAAAATTCAAGCTGTTGATCATCTACATCTTCATCAGGTGCTAAGATTACTCTTGTACCACCTTCTAAATCTAATCCTTTTTTAATATTTGATGTAGGTGCTTGATAAATTGATAAACCTATTTCTTCTTTACCAATTATTTCTTGATGAATTTTGTTTCTTGTTTTTGTTTCTGTAATTACATTTGTTTCATTAACTTCTTTAGACACAGTATAAGTTTCTCCTGTTTCAGAATCAACAACAGTTCTTTCAATAGTTTTTACAATTGTTTCAGTTTTTTGTTCTTGAACAACTACTTCTTCACCATCTATTTCTTTTGTTACATTTATCATAACAGGTGCTTCATATTCTTCTAGTTCATCAAGTATAGTTGTATCATATGTAGGTCTTACATACATTCTGTATGATTCTTTGCTTGTTCTGATGTCAACAGTGGTATTTGGTTCAAGACTTTCAATAATATCAAAATAATCTTTAGTTGTTTGTATTGGTTGATTATCAATTGCTAATATAATTTCCCTGCTCATTGGCATAATATTAGGTGCGGGTTTTTCAATACCAGCTGAGTGTATGCTACTATTATAAGCAACGCTTCTGATTGCAACTCCTTGTCTGCTAGGGTTATAACTTATTACCCACACAGCCATTATTAGAAATATGATTAATAGGATTACTCTCCAGTTTGTTAATATCTTTTTCACTTTTCCTTTGAATATTTTGTTTAATATGTTTGTCATTGTACTTGTTTATTTTTTAAATAAAACCCTTGCCTAAAAATACTTAACCTCATGATCAACCTTAGCCACTTTCTTTGACTTCCGTTCTAAATATAATCTTAATAATCCAACATTCTGTATCCATGTATTAACTAAATCTATAAGCAGACCAATTAACACGATTGTCATTATTTGTTGAATCTCAACTGACATACTAACTTGCCATGCAACAATAACAGCGATTATTGTTGTTAATGACATTTTGAATCCAGTTTTAATTGCTACCATAATTTTGTCCATAACAAGTCCTTCTTTTTTCTTAAGAACTTTACTTGTTAACAATATGTCAGTATCAACAGAATAACCAATTAATAATAAGAATCCAGCAATTCCAAATGTACTTAGTTTCATGCCCATCATATTAATGATTGCTAATGTAATAATAATATCTGATGCAGCGGATAATATAACTGCTAAGCTTGGTACCAGAGTCTTAAAATATATTAATACTACTAATCCCATTAATAAGAATGCTATTAATAATGCAATTGTTGTTTGTTTAAAGAAATTTTCTCCTAATGCAGAACCCATTGTTCCTAATTTGTACAATGTTTCTTCTTCTCCTACATTGTTCATGATTTTGTCAGGATATAGTTCATCTAATAAACTTATTAGTTTGATTTCATTGTCTTCACTATTAGCAGTAATTATATCAACATCTATAATATAGCCAGACAATGTTCCTAAAGAAGCTTGAGTCCTTGTATTAAGGTCTGCTTCAGGAAATACTTTAAATATTGCTGTTTCAATATCTTGCTGTGAATGAGTAATATCATTGATTGTTATAGTTGTTCCACCTTTTAACCCAACTCCTTTGATTAAAAAGTCACCAGTTGTTGAATATTGGTATCCAAGTTGAGCAAATGCTAATAATAACATCAACAATGGTATGATAAGAAGTTTCTTATACTCTTTTTCATAAAACTTTAATATTTTACCCATATTTTAATTGATAAATGGTTTCGTTTTTAAATATTGTGGTTTTGTTATATAATACTCCTAACCAATCCACTCACAACATGCCAACCATCAAACATTGGAATAGGTAACAAATTAAACACAAACAGAAAACCATTAATCCTTTTTGTTAAACCAATCATAGGCTTATACTTAGGTTTAATATAACTAGATTTAATAGCAAAATAACATATTAGCCATAATATACCATTTAATAAAGGACCAGCAAACGCAATCAATGAACCAATCCATGGATTCTGCTGTAACACTAAAACACATTCCTGACTAGGACAACCCCATGACACATAAGCAGGTACAAAGAATATAAATCCAAAATTAAGTAATTTCAATAACACACCTAAACCTAAAAACCCATATGCTGCTTTTAACTGAGCAATCATTCCAAATGATATTGCCATAAACTTATGTCCAAGTTCGTGTAATATAATAGTCGGAGCTGTAATCATTACAGCCATCTTAAAGTTAGACAGTTTAACATTTTGTTGATAAAACTTAATAGGATCTTCATGATACTTAGCATGATGCTTTACTTTGATAAAGTCCTTGAATATGTAACCTATTGCTAAGGATATGATTACAATGTCTAATAATTCTATTGGTGTGAATAGCATAATAAGATAAATATGTTTTTATTATATAAATCTTCGCAAACATTTTTAAACCACTATTATTTAACTTATACTATGCCAGCACTAACATCAAAACAACAGTTCGAACTTAAGAAGTTCGTAAAGGAATTGTCTGAGTACAGAGGAAGACACACAGAATTAGTTAGTGTATACATTCCTCATGGTTATGATATTATCAAAGTAATCCAACACTTAGAACAAGAAAAAGGCACAGCATCAAACATAAAATCAACTGCTACAAGAAAGAATGTTCAGGATGCACTTGAAAGAATGATCCAACACTTAAGATTATACAAAAGAACACCTGCAAATGGTTTAGCAGCATTCGCAGGCAATGTATCAGGTCAACAAGGAAGATCAGATGTAGAAGTTTGGTCATTAGAACCACCAGTTCCATTAAACCAAAGATTGTACAGATGTGACAAAACATTTATTTTAGAACCATTAGCAGATATGATGGAAATCAAAGAATGTTATGGTTTAATTGTAATGGATAGACGTGACGCAAGCATTGCTTTGTTAAAAGGAAAAACTATCATCCCTCTAAGAAAAACTCATTCAGAAGTACCAGGAAAACAAAGGGCTGGTGGACAAAGTGCACAAAGATTTGCCAGACTAAGAGAAGGTGCTGCAAAAGACCATTATAAAAAAGTTGCAGACTATGTTAAAACAGAATTTTTACATTTAAAAGAATTAAAAGGTATATTGGTTGGTGGTCCTGGTCCAACAAAGCACGATTTTATTGAACAAATAACAACTGAGTTAAAGAATAAAATCATTGCTGTCAAAGATTTAAGTTATACAGATGATTTCGGGTTACAAGAGCTTGTAGAAAAAAGTAAAGATGTGTTAGCAAACGAAGAAATCATGGCAGAAAAAAAGATTATGACTAAATTTTTAACATTATTAGCAAGGGAACCAGGCAAAGCAGGTTATGGTGAAAAACAAGTCTATGCAAAGTTAGAGATGGGTGTTGTTGAAACTGTATTATTATCAGAAGTTTTGCCAGACGAAACTATAGAAAAGTTTGAAGAAAAAGCTGAAGAGCTTGGCTCAGAAGTCAGTATCATATCAACAGAAACAAGGGAAGGTATTCAGCTAAGGGATTTAGGCAAGGTAGCTGCTATTTATCGGTTTGATGTTGGCGAAGATAATTCTTAGTTGGTTTGATTAATTTTAACAACAACATTTATATATCTCTTATTCTTAAACCAAAACAGGTGATAAATAATGTTTGATTTCGGATTAATAGTAATGTTGGTCTTCATTATACTATTCTCATTTATAGCTTTTAAAGTAGTTAAACAAGTTCTTAAACTTACATTCCTTATCACTATCTTAACTATTGTTGTATTAGGACTTTTTAGTTACTTAGTTTACCAAGATATGGGAGATTTAAAAGAAAATTTCTCATTTAATGATAATTTATTAATATTACAAAATGAAAATCAATTATTAACAGGAGTAAAACTTAATTTTGAAAAAATCTCAGACTTTGAAGAATTAGAAGCATTTAATTCTTTATCACAAGACCAAATAAATGAATATAATCCTTATTATACAAATGAGGAATATGATAAAATCTTAGGAGATCATTATAAAATATTATTTATAGATTATAATACATTTCAAGATATTCAGGAAATTGAAGTTTTAAACAAAGCATACTCAAATGAATTTGTTTTACAAGTTTTGGAATCACAAAATCCTATGGAATTATTAACTCCAAAAAGTCTTAACATAAAATCTTCTGAAAATATTAAACCAATCTTATTTACTATGTTATTAACAGAAAAAATAAAATTACAAAAGTCAACATTCTTGATAACTGAAATGAAAAATAAAAATATTCGTGTTTATCCAGAAACAATAACATTTAAAATAATAAAATACATTCCTGTTGACTTTATGCAGGATCAGTTAGCAAAGATTAGTGAAAAAGTAAAACAAGAGGAAGAACAATGAACCTAAAGTTTTGGAAAAAGAAAGAGGATGATGATTTCTTAATAGACCATGATTTAAAAAGTCCAATAAAAGGTGTTGATGCACAATATGGTACTCAACCACAAGATCCTCTTCAATCACCACAACAAACACCACCTCCTTTAGAATCTGGTAAAGATTTCACAGTTAAAGAAACACCAAGACCAATGCAAGCACAAGGTCAAGCAACTCATGGTAATGATGAATTAATTCTTGCAAAGCTTGACGCAATAAAAGCTATGGTTGAGAATTTAAGCAGGAGGCTTGAAAGAATTGAACAAATCGCGCTTGAAGAAGAAAGAAAAGGATATTAATTATTACAAACTTATTTTTTCAATCACTTTATTCATAATTCTAATTGATCAATTAACTAAATTCTTAATCAGGTCTACATTATCAATTAATCAAACCAAAACATTAATACCAAAAGTTCTAGAATTAACATTTATCAAAAACACAGGGATTGCATTTGGTTTGTTAAAAAACCTACAACCAATAATGATAACAATTACAATCTTAATCATTGCAATTATTATTTATTATTTAAAAGATATCAAAGACAGGAACTTAGCAATCACAATTAGTTTAATATTGGGTGGTGCTTTTGGAAACTTAGTTGACAGAATCTTTTATGGCGCAATAACAGACTTCATTAAAATCAGCATTTGGCCAGTGTTTAATGTTGCAGATGCCTGTATTAGTGTTGGTGCTATATTATTAATAATATATTTTCTTAAAAAAGATAGTAAAAAAGCAAACAAAAATAAGAATTACAATCATAAATTAAATTAATATTTAGAACTCATCAACTTCTTCTAACTGTTTTAATAATCCTCTTTTCTTTAAGAAGTGTACTTGTGTAGGTCTGTACTTATAGATAATATCTCCTTTTTCATCTCCACCTAATTCCCAAGGTTCAACTATAACAAAGTTACCTTCTCTTACCCAAAGTCTTCTTTTAAGACGGCCAGGAATTCTACATACTCTTGTTTTTCCATCTAAACATCTAACATGCATTCTAGAACCACCTAATCTTTGCTCAACTATGCCAATTACTTCTTTACCTCTTGGCATTTTTGTTCTTTTTATTTCTAGTTCACGCTGTTTTTGTTCTTCTTCTAGTCTTTTTCTAATTCCTGCCATAATAGTATATAAGAAATAAGTTTAGTTTATATAGCTTTCTAAAAAACTTGTTTGTAGAAATACTGTTGCTGCCTCCATCTTTCTGCCGTAACGAAGGCCATCTTTCCATATGCCTGAGTAGGCAGGGCAGCAGCGAACGTTAGTGAGTAAGGATTTATACAAAGTTCAAATTCTAAAATAGTAAGTATAGTGCTGCCTGTAGAAATCCTGTTATTAATAACAATTTAAGAAACAATATAAAAAAAATAAAAAAAATTAATTAATTATTTATAAAAAATTTTAAATTTTTTATCCCTAAAAATCTTTGATTTTTAGTTACCTTCTTCTTTTTTTTTTCTTTTTAGCTTTTCTTTTAGGTTTTTTTTTCTTAGCTTTTTTCTTTTTACCGCCACGAGCCATTTTTGCTCTGGAGATGTCACCTTTTTTGTCAACGAAATAAAGCCAACCTGCTGCTTTTTTAATTCCTACTTTTGCTACTTTTTCTGCCATTTTATCTATCCTCCATTTTTTACTAAAAAATAAAAGGATCATCAAATCAATTTGTAGACTCTCACCCCCTATTCTTATTTATGGATAACTCATATATAAAGGTTTCGAAATACTTCTAGTCGAGAAACCCCTTTTTATCGTCGATGAGAAATAATTACTTAGCAGTTGGAACTATAACAAAAACTTTATCATTAACTCTAACCAAGTCAGAAACTTTAATTCCAACTCTTTCACCTTTCTTACTAACTTCAACTTTTTTGCCATCAATTTCCATAGAGACATTATCAAACTCAAGAACACCAGTTGTTTTTCCAGTTATCATAATCTTATCATTTAATTTTATTTCACCAGTTTCAATTTTAATTTCAGCAACATTAACATTTTTATAATAATTTTTAACAAATCCAATGTAATTTTTCTGAACTTTAGAAGCACTTCCATAAACATCTGTAAAATCATCATTTGTTGGAGTTCCTAAATAAAAACCTGTGTGAAACTTTCTATTATAAACATCTTTTAATTTTTCAATTAACTTTTCTTTTAACTGTTTTGTTAACTTTCCTTCAGAATAAGCATCAATTGCTTGTCTATAAACAGAAACAACAGTCTTAACATATTCTGGTGCACGATTTCTTCCTTCGATTTTAAAACAATCGATTCCTGCATCAATTAGTTTATCAATTATTGGCAATGCACACAAATCTTTTGGTGACATAATATAATTATTATTTAATTCTAGTTCATCACCTGTTTCAATATCTTTAACATTATATTTTCTTCTACATGGTTGTAAACAATCACCGCGGTTTGCTGATTTTTTAAACAAGAACTGTGATGTTAAACACCGACCAGAGATTGCAACACACATTGCACCATGAACAAAACATTCTATTTCTATATTATTATTATTATTATTATTATTATT
>CAXGTL010000023.1:0-17368 GCA_964012725.1 Candidatus Woesearchaeota archaeon | reverse complement strand
GAACTAACCATTACAATATTAGCTAATAGAATCATGATTATTGTGGTTGTTAATAATATTGTTTTTGTTGATGTTTTGTTTTTATTCATGTTAATTTTATTTGTTTTTTATTTTGTAATTTTGTTTTATTTTCTTAATTATATCTTAACAGCGAACTGATAAACGTAAGGTTGATTATCAATCTTATACTTTGTGTCAATTATTCTGTAAATGATTGTGGTGTCAAAGCCTGTGTATGCAGTTGCATTAAAGCCTTTCTCACCTAATTCAGTTAAATATTCCCAATCTATAATTGTTGGGTCTTGTTGTGCTTTTTCAACTATTTCCAGACTTATTTCATCAATTATTTTTAATCTAACGGGAATGTGTGCTGTGAATAAAGGATTTATTTCTTTTTCTTCTTCTTTAGTTTTCATTATAATTGGAAAATCAACATTAAAAACAACTGCTTCATCTTTTAGATAAACAATTGTATCAATATCTCCTTGTACAAATTCAGCCTCATCAAAGTTTTCAAAATTATTTATGCAAGAACCAAGATTATCGTTTATAAATTCTTCAAGAATTTGTTTTACTTTTCCTTGCTCAATTAATACTTCTTCTTTATTATCATCTAAATAATAATGGTAAGGTATTTTATAATAATCATCATATGAATAATAATATCCTTTGAAAGGATCAATATATAAATCTTGATTAGTTGGATCTTGGATAAGTGTATTTCCACCTCCTACAAAACCTAAATAAAATAATCCTTGTTTTGCTTTTTGGTCAATACATCCTTCAATAAAACCAATAATATGTTGGTTCTCAGATGTTTCTTTTCCAGATGTTGTTCTTATTGAACTTAAATAAAAGAATATAAAAGCAACAAGAATAATTAAGATAAGTCCAATAATAATGAAAATGCTAATCTGTCCTCTTTTTTGATTGTTTCTTAACATATATATAGATTTACAGTATTCTAATATATAAATCTTTATATTGTTCTTAATATTTTATATATACGTATGATATATCATTTTTTGCCTTTTATTATTTTGATAGGATTAATTACATCTTACCAAGATATAAGGTTTCATAAAATAAAAAATATTTGGGTAATTTATGCAATTTTTGTTAGTATTATTCTTAATTTTGTTTTTTTAATCAAGGATTTCAATATTAATTATTATTCTCAATTTTTAACTAATTTAATTTTAATAATAATTGTTTGTATAATTTTGTGGATTTATGGATTTTGGCCAGCTGGTGATGCAAAACTTATAATTGCATATAGCTTTTTATTACCAATTACAGTTTATTCATTAAATTGGGTGGATTATTTTTCATCAATATTTTTATTGATTAATATTTTTGTACCTTATACTTTATTTTATTTTGTTTATTTCATATTTTGTGAAACATCTAAAATTAAGCTTGTTTTTAATAAAATTAATTATAAAAATTTATTAAATTCAATTTTTGCAATATTTTTCATAATGTGGCCTATAAGTTATGTTTCATCAAAATTTTTATTTTTAAATAACTTATTTGTTAAAATAATTTTAATTATTATTTGTTTTTATTTGTTGGATTCTTTTATTAAAAAAATATTTAATAATTCCATTTTTATTTATTTTGTTTTATTTGTGTTAAGAATAATTTTTCAATTTGAACACCTTAATTTAATTATTGTTAAAAACTTTTTAATTTATTTTGTTTTGTTTTTATTTATTAGGTTATTTATTATTGAAATTGCAAATTTGATGTCTGAAGAAAAAGTAAATAAAAACGGAGAAATAGTCCTAGTTAAAAAATATTTGCCTTTTGCACCTTTTGCATTTTTAGGTGTTATTTTAACTATCTTGTCAGGAGGAATGTTTATAAATATCCTAATATTTCTTTTGAATTTGGTGGGTTAGTTTATTACTTTTTAGGTGATCATTGTTGATAAAAAAAGAAAACATTGTTGTGGATTTTGAGAAAAACATTTTAATAATTAATGTTCCTTTTAGTTTTGGGCTAGATGTTTTATCTTCTTCTTTGTATTCTTTTACAGATAATAATTATATACTTTTAGATAAAGGTAAATCCTTTTTTATTGTAAATGTTATTCCTAAACTAATCTTAAATGAAGGTGGACTTAATAAGTTATCTTCTCATCTTTTATCACAGATTAATGTATATTATATTCACAAACAAAAACTTAAAGAAAACAAAGATCTTGTTGATTTTATAACTGGTCTTATTATAAAAACAAATAAAGTTGATGATGTTTGTAAAAATGAAATTGATGAGGATCTTAAAATTAAACTTAATAAAAATGATTAAAATAGATAAAAAAAACAAAACTGCAGTTATTAATTTTCATAATTTAATTTATAATAATTTGAATGTTGAACAATCTCTTTTAGAGTTTAAAGATTTCTTTAGTTTTTCATTAAATTCTTCTGACAATTTTTTTGTTGTAAATCTTAATTTTAATGACAATATTTTGGCTGAAAATTATAAAAAGGT
Organism: Candidatus Woesearchaeota archaeon; assembly: GCA_964012725.1. Taxonomy (GTDB): domain Archaea; phylum Nanobdellota; class Nanobdellia; order Woesearchaeales; family CAXGTL01; genus CAXGTL01. The sequence goes on along the minus strand of CAXGTL010000023.1, from coordinate 14,869 downwards.
TTGTTTAGAATTATGTAATTATATTTTTATATTGATGAAAAATAAGGTGGATTATGAAATTCAAAACTAATAAATATAATTATACAAAAATGAATTGTAACTTTTTGTTAGTCAATAAAACTGGTAAATGGATCTTTTTAACAGAAGAGAATTTTAATAAATTCAATTCTGGAAATGTTGATACTGATTCCAATTTATTTAATAATCTAAAAAAACAAGAATTTTTATGTGGTGTTGATTGTGAACATAAATTTGATTTTCCTGTTAAAAAGTATTCTTTTTTATGTCAAGGACCTACTCTTCACATAATTATTTTAACTGATTTGTGTAATTTAAATTGTGTTTATTGTCAAGCATCTTCATTAAATGATATTAAAACTGCTAAAAAGATGGATGGAGAAACAGCAAAAAAAACAATTGATTTCATATTTCAGTCAACATCAAAGAATATATCTATAGAATTTCAAGGAGGCGAACCTTTATTAAATTTTGATATAATACAATACATAATAGAATATGCTAAGAATCTAAATTTAGATTATAAAAAGAATCTTAATTTTGCTTTTACAACAAATTTTCAATTGTTAGATGAGGAAAAACTACTTTATTTAATTCGAAATAAAGTTGGATTGTGTACTTCTTTAGATGGTCCAAAAGAATTACATGATTCTCAAAGAAAGAGTTTTGGAAAAAGTAATCATGATATTATCTGTTATTGGATTGAAAGGATAAAACAATTAAAAGATGAAGAACAAATACCACAAAACTATAAAGCACATGCCTTGATTACTGTTACAAAAGAATCACTAAAATATCCTAAAGAAATTGTTGATGAATATGTTAAGCTAGGGTTTGATGTTATTCATCCCAGACATTTGAATAAAATTGGAGTTGCAAAAAAAACTTGGAAACAAATAGGATATTCTGCAGAAGAATTTGTTAATTTTTGGAAAAAAACAATGGATTATATAATTGAATTAAATAAAAAGAATATTTGGATTAAGGAAAGGCTTACATTAATTATTCTTAAAAAAATTTTGTGGCATTTTGAACCGAATTATACTGAACTAAGAAGTCCATGTGGTGCATGTATTAGTCAATTAGTTTATTCTCCTGAAGGTAATGTATATTCTTGTGATGAAGGAAGGATGCTCCAAGATAATCTATTTAAAATAGGTAATATTCATAAAAAACAATCTGGTGTTATTATTAATGAAAATTCTTTGAGTATTATTATGTCTTCAATTAATGATCTTCAGCAGTGTGATGATTGTGTGTGGCAACCTTATTGTGGACTTTGTCCTGTTTTAAATTATGCAGAGTTTGGAAGCTTAATTGTGGATGTTAATAAAACAATGAGATGTAAGATATTTAAAGAAACTTTTAGATATATTTTTGAAAAGATTTTGTTTGATGAGGAAGCAAAAAATATTTTCATTAAATGGCTTGAATCAGAGAAATAAATTGGTAATAAAACTAATTAAAACCAAAACATATATAAACTATAATATATAATCTTAATAGTGTTATAATGAAATTTCCTAAGATTAAAAAAAAGGTGAATGCTTTTTTGCTAGAGGAAGAAGGAAAAATTTCTAAAAAAAATATGATCAAAGGAGGAGTTGTGTTGGGAGCAGCTGCTTTAGCTTTGTTTGAAGGCCAAAAATTAGTTTCAGCAGGTATGGAATATAATGATCATCTTGGTCATAAGAATGGATTAAATGTAGGTACAGGGTCAGATCAAGGCCAAATAATTGGTGTTCAAGGAGCTCATAATCACCATTTATCTCATGCTTCTTATGATGTTTATAATGATCATCAAAGTTATTATTAATTTTTTTTATTAATTTATTATTACTTTATTTTTTTTTGAATATGAATTCATACATTCCTGGTTTCATAACATATTCATTTTTTTCATTTTTTATACTACACCAAAATAATTTTTTGAAACTTATAATTTCAAAATCTTTTGAAAATAGTTTAAGAATTTTTTCATTTGTGTTAAAATTTAAAAAAGGAGACATTTTATAAAATTCTTTATTTTTAAAAAATCTACTGCTTTCATAACCATATTTTGAGAAACATCTTAACAATAGAAAACCCTCTTTTTTTAATATGTTTTTTGTTTTATTTACATAATCATCAAAATTTGATTCATTTAACATATGAAAACATCCAATATCTATTAAATAATCAAAACTATTTTCATTATAATTACTTTTTAGAAAATCTTCTGTTTTGAATTTGTGTTTGTCTTTTTTTATTATTATTTTTTTTATAGCATATTGAGATATATCTATTCCATAAACATCATGATTTTTATTTTGTAAATATAAACTATTTTTTCCAGTTCCACATCCAATGTCTAAAATTTTAGAATGAGGTTTTATAGTTTTTTCAAAATTTATTATACTAGTGTCAGCATTATAATTGTTTATCCAAGCTAAATTATTGATATTTTTCTTATAATAGATATCCCACATTGTCTTAGATTTTTTTATTAAATTAATTATTTCTTTAAATACCCTGTTTTTTATATTGTTTTTTTTAATAAAATCAAAAGGATTGTGTACTTTATTAAAATAACAAATTGTTTTAAGTTCTTCACATGTTAAATCATCACTTGCAAAACAAAATAAAAAAGGGTGCAATTCGTCTAATTCTTTGTTTTTGATTATCTGATGATATCTATTATGTTCCTCTGTTGTGGGGATTAATGTAAATGGCATAATCCTTGGATTACATTCAAGTTCCCAAACTTTAATTATTGATTGAAGAATGGTACTCAATTTTTGATTTGGTAGTCCTATTAAAATAAAAACATTAATTTTACATTTTTCAAATCCTGCTTTTTTAAATATATCAACACAATTTTCAAAATCCTTTAATGTAGAAACTCTTTTGAATCTTTCTTTACATTCTTTATCATTTACACTTTCTAAAGGAACATACACTCTTTGAAAACCTGCTTGTTTCATTTTGTTTGCTAATTCTTGTGTGATGAGATTTGGTTGTAAACCTTCTGGGGTGTCTAATTCTATATCTAATTTTTTTTCAATTATAAGATCAAGTATTTTTTCAAAATGATTTTTTGAATTAATCAACAGATTTGATTCCCAAAACACAAATTTTTTTATATTATATTGTTCTATTTTATCTTCTATTTCATTAACAACTTCTAAGTAATTTCTAAATCTCATTTTTCTACCTTCTAATTTTGGAACAGCACAATAACTACAATTATTTGGACAACCTCTTGTTGATTTTAAAATTGTGTATTCTGGAATATAATCTAATAAGTCAAGATTTACAGGAAAATTGTTTGCACATTCAAATTCACCTTCATAAATAATATCTGCTTTAGATTTTCTTGCATGTTCAGGGCAAAGTGTTGTATATAATCCACCTAAAATAACTTTTGTTTGTGGGAAAACTTCTTTACAAATTTCAACTGTTTTATGGATTGGTTCCCAATGATAAGTCATTGTTGAAGTTACCCAAATTTCATCAAACAGATTATTATTTTGTTTTTCTTTTAATAATTCTTTTTTTAAGTCCTTATAAGTCATACCAAAATTGTAACAAGGTTCTACTTTTTTTTCAGATTTATAATTACCACATTTTTTCATTCTTACAAAAGTTCTTTTGTAAACTGAATTCTTTACATTTTTTTCTACTTCAGCACTACAATCTATTAATTTAACTTTGTTTCCTAAACTTTTCAGATAAGATCCAATTCTTAGAAGACCTGCTGGTTGAGATGCAAAAGAATAAAATCCTCCAATCATATGTTCTATTTTTTTTGGTAATATTGGAACAATTTCATGTGTTGGTGGTTTAATTAATAATATGTTTTTCTTTGTATTTTGATAATCTTTTTTATTATTTATTTGCATCTTTTAATTTTTTATGTTTTCATATTCTGCTAAATAATCATCTTTTGAATAATCATTGTTAATGAGTTGAGCAACAAACCTTGATCCTCCTTTGCATTTTTGTACAAACTCACATTTTTTGCATGACTCTGGTATGAATTTTAGTGTTCTTATCTTTATCATAAATTCATTGTTCCAACAATCTTTTATTTCATCTTTTTCTAAATTCCCTATTGTATAATTTAAAAAATAACTGGGTCTTGCTATCAAATCTGTACCTATGACAAATCTTATGTGGCCATCATCAGATTCTGCACCTTTACATATTTCTGATGTTTTTACAAGATCTTTGTTACAACAAAAAGGAAAAGCATTAACAATTTTGTAGTTTTTATTATGTTTTTGATTTAGATTATTTAATTCTTTAATAAAAAAGTTCATATCTTCTTTACTAATTGGTCTTTTATTTTTTATTGTTGGAATTTCTCTGTAAAATTCCCAATCATCTATTTTTAAGTTATTAACTAATACAAATATTTTTTCAATATCATAAATATTTTTTTTAATTAAAGCAGTTCCAATTCTTATTGTTGATATTTTGCTTTCTTTAAGTAATTTTATTCCTTTAATTTTATCATCAAAAACATCTTGACAAGAATTTTCAATTTCACTTATTTTGTCCCATGAATTTAATTGAACTAATACATTATCAACATACTCTTCAATGATGTTTATATTATTTTCATTAATTAATGTCGCATTTGTATTTAACCATATTTTAAATCCCTTTTTTTGAACATAATCAAATATTTCTTCAAGGTCATTTCTTAATAATGGTTCTCCTCCTGTAAATCTTATATTCTTTATGAATTTAGGAAATTTGTTTATTATTTGTTTAACTTTTTCTGTTGTTAATTTATTTTTTGTATCTTTATTATAATAATTTTGATTAAAACAAAATCCACATTTGAGATTACAGTTAGAATTAAGTTCAATAATAATCTCTTTTAATTCACTTTTTTCATAAAATTCTTCTTCACCAAACAAAGTTAAGTATTGATCTTCAATCAAGCAACAATCTTTCTTTTTTGAACAATAATCACAAATTTCTATATGATTTTTATGGGACATTTTATTTAAATTCCAAATTTTGTCAAGAGAATGATTTGTATGTTCTTCTAAAAAACATAAAGGAATATTTAATGTTTGGATTGGAAAATTATAATTATTTAAAACTTTAATTAATAAGTTATTAAAGTCTGAAAATTTAATAGCTATTTTTTCATACTCCTTTTTACATTTTCCCTTATTTTGAGGATATTCTAAAATTATATTTTTTATACCTAATTGTGTGAATTTGTTAATAATTTGTTCCATGTACATAAAATTTTGTTCAAGAATTGTAAAAATGATACCAATATTGATTTTCATGTTCAATAAATTAATAATTCCTTGATATGTTTGTTCAAAACTTTGCTTTGTTCTTGTTAAAGAATCATGAATTTCTGGTTCAGGTCCAAGTATTTTAAATATGATTACCTTGACAATGTTTGAATATTCTGAAAATTCCTTGCAAAAGTCAAGTTCTGAGAAATTTTTGCCATTTGTTATAATATTTATATTTTTAAATTGTTTTTGTTTTAGTAAACTTAATATTTTAAAAAAATTATTTGATTCTATTGGTTCACAATCTTTAATTAATAATTCTTTTGTATTATCAAGTGATTCTATTTGTTGTTCTATGCTTTTTTCTGTATTATCCACATTAAGATCACAATTACTACAACTATAACAATTATTACTGCATTTGTTGTTTATTTTTAATATTTGAATTGCCATTTTTATTTTTGTACAAATCTATTCACTAAGCAACCATTTTGGCATTTTTTATCTTTAAAATAATTACAATTTTTGCATTCTAAAGGCAAATTATATCTTGTAGTTTGAATCTTTTCTATAAATAATTCTTTTATTTCATTAAAATTTTTTAATTTATTTAAATTCAGATTTGTTTTAATTTGTAATCCCTCACATGGTCTTATAGTCTCTCCATCAGGTTCAATTGTCGGTCTTAATCCAGCTATACAAAAACCACCAAATTGAACTTTATTATTTTTAAGAAAATTTATTTGATCTTGTGTAAGAATACATAAAGGAATAGGATTTACAATTCTTACTTTGATATTGTATTGTATAAAATATTTTATAGTATCAAATAATAATTTTCCTAATTTTTTTGTGTTTTTGTATGGAAATCCTATATTAATTATAACTCTTTGAAAATCTTTTATTATTGTTTTTTTTATTTTATGTAATTTATTTTCATTCATATTTTCAAAAATTGGAAAGGTTGCAATAAAAACTTTTATCTTCTTTTGATTATGTTGTTTTTTATAATAATTAATATTTTCTTTGTTTTCAAGTGTTTTGTCAGTTAGATGCATTATGAATATGTCTGGAACATTTTTTAATTTTTTTAACCCATTGCTAAATATTATAGAACACAATCCTTTTTCTTTTATTAATTTAACTCCTTCTTCTATATGTAGCCATAAAGTTGGTTCTCCTCCCATGAAATTCACTTCTAATATATCACTTTCTTTAGCTTTATTAATTATTTTAACAAATTTTTCCCAACTAAGAACATTTTTTCTTTTAAAATCAAGAAATTTATTATAACAATAGTTGCAGTTGGTATTACAATCATACGTTGTTTCTATTTGTATACTCTTTATTTTTTTTTCATCATAATATTTATTTAAAAAGGGATTTTGTGTTTTTTCAAATAAAACTTTGTATGCATTTAGGAATAAAATTTTTCTATTAATAATATGTGGGAAGTTCATTTTTTCAACTATTTTTATGGAATCTTCAATAGATCTAATTGGAAAATCAGATCCAAAAAGTATTTTTTCAAAATTACTAATACTTATAATAAATTCTCTTAATTTTTTTGCTATTATTTCTATTTTCTCTTCAGGAGTTTTTTTGATACTAATCATCAAACCAGATATATCTGTATATACTTTTTTATTACTTAATATTACTTTTTTGGTTTCCTCATGCCAAGGAAATCCAAGATGTGCTATTATTATTCTTAATTTTGGGAATCTTTTTGCAACATTATTAATATATCTTGGATGTGAATATTCAGATAATTTGTTTTTTGAAGCTTGATAACCACTATGAAACATAATAGGAATATTTTTATATTCAGCAAAGTTATATAAGATATTTATCTTATTATCATCAGGATAAAATTCTTGGTATCCTGGATAAAGCTTAATACCTTGTAATTGTTTTTCATTTATTAATTTTTTTAATTCATCAAAACCTTGTTCAAAATTATTCACAATATCCAAACTACCAAATCTGAATATATTCTTCATATCCTTAGTTAATTCTATTAGTTTCTTGTTTGTTATTTGATTCTTTTTTGTTTTAGTATAATCTGCAAGAATAACAGAATGCGTAATGTTGTTTTCTTTCATTTCATCTTGTAAATCATTAATATTGGCAGATTCTTTATACAAAATTTGTGGCAATTTATTTAGAGAAATGTGTGTATGAAAATCTATAATTTGTTTATTTTGATTATTTATATAATTTTCTATATTATCACAACTATAACAATTATTACTACATTTATTATTAATATTAAGTATTTGCATGTTTATATATATGTGTAATAGTAACCTTTATATATAGATTTCTTATAAATAATATATAAATGTGAATATTTATGTTGGTTAATGTAAACTAATGTAATATATATATTAAAAAGGGGTATTTGAGTGAAATATAATCAGAAAATAATATTGATTTTTTTAGTTATGATAGTTGTGTTATTTAGTTATTCTGCTTTTTCAATAACTCCTCCTTATTTATCAAGCAAGGGTGTTACTCAAAATACTGCACCTGATGGTTCATATCCTCCTACTGCTTGTTCTATGAGAATTGTAAAAAGTTTTATTGCTGATGATCCATTTTTAGAAATAGATGATTATGAAACTTTTGTACCTGAAGAATACAAAGAATCTAAATCACATTCTGCAGAAAGAATTGCTGAAGCAGGTCATCTTAATCAAGCTCTTTCAGGTATTTGTGAAATTTCATGTTTAAGTATAACAGAAAATTATAATGATTTAGTTTCAGAATGTTCTAAACAAGGTAATTATTATGTTGTTTTTGAATCCCCATCTAGAATGGAGGATATGTTGAAAAGATCTTTTAATGTAAATGATATTTCTCGTTATACTAAGACAGAACAAGATATTTATACAGATAGTGATGGAAATATGTTATTATGTGATGATTTTAGTTTGAGTGAATCTGAAACACAACATGTGGGAAGAATAGCTTGTAAATTACCAGATTATTCTCCTGAAAAATATGCATCTAGATGTGCAGGTGTTATTGATCCTGATTTATCTGCTGCTGGTGTTTTAGCTAAAAAAAGTCAAGTATTTTTAGAAAATGCACCTGACAATGCTTGTGATACTTGTAGATGTTGTGGTAATGATTATGAAAATAGTGAAGATGATGGTATGATATTTAATCAAAAACTTTGTTTTCCTGAAGAAACTACAGATAGTATTGATTATAGGTGGATACCTGCAAATGAAAATGCTTTAACAATTTATAAAATTAATAAACCAAGTGGTGTTGATGATTCAGGTAATGTATTAGGTTATATATCTTATAATGCTGTGTCTAATTATGAAGATTGGTTTGTTTGTATGCCTGGTGATGCAAGTATTGTTGCAGCTGCACCTGAAAATTCTAAAAAATTAAGTGTAAATGATTTTTTACCAATGCCTTCTACATCAAGTTTATCAGGAAGTGGATTGGGAGAAAGTGATACTAGTGGTAGTGGTTCTTCTGGTGGAAGTAGTAGTGGAAGTAGTGGTGGTCTTTTAACACCTTATGCTGTTGCAATCACAGGATATGCTGTTAATGTAGGTGGTACTGAAACTACTGGAAGTATTGAAGAAAGATATAGAAGTGAATGTTCTAAATCTGATCAACCAGAATGTTGTGATGTTGATGGTGATGGGTTCATAACTGGAACTGATTATAGACAATGTAATGATGCAGACATCATTGGTGTTGAAGATTGTGATGATAATCCTTTTGATGATTCAGGTTCAGATATAGCAAGAAACAAATACCCTGGTGCATATGATCCTTGTAGTAGTGGTGATGTTTACATTGATAATGGTTGTGATGGATCAATTTGTACTTCTGATCCTGCTGACTATACTAATTTTGTAAATGATGAACAACATTTATCATCAATGTTTGTGTGTGACCAGCATGATGATGATGGTACATTTGTTCAATGTTGTGGAGCTGACCTTGATTATTGTGGTGATAGAAATAATGCAAGAAAACAACAACTAAGAATTGCTGGTTCTATGTCAACGACATTAAAAGATTTTGATAATTTAAATACTGGACAAATAAAAACAAGAATGGGTGAAAATGTTGTTCCAGTTGGAGGGTTATATATCTCAAATCTTATGAATTCAGGTTCTTCAATAAGTGCTTCTAATAATCAAGTTCTTAAATTAAAATTAAAATCTTTGTATGATGATTATCCAAGACATATAATCAGTGAAGATGGAGAATATTACGAAATTAAAATGAATATTAAGGATTTAGATGCACAAATATCTGATTTTTCAAGATATGATTATTTAGAATTTTTTTATAAAACAAAAACTAATTATGTTCTTAATCTAAGAATTAATACTAAAGTTCAAGATAATTCCAATTCCAATTCAGATGCAGAAGTTAATGGTAATGATCAAAGAATATCAAATAGTCATCTTACATTGGATGTTAAAGATTATGTTGTAAATAGTCCAGGATTAGATAAATGGATGCATATTGTTATTCCTATTAATAAAGGAGAAAGAAGTATTAAATCAATATTTCCTGAATTTAGTTTAACAAATGTTGAGTCCATAACTTTTTTATCAAAAATAAGTGATGTAACAGCTAGTATTTATAGAGGTGTAAAAGATAAACAAGATAATGATGGTGTTATTTATGATAATATAATTTATATTGATAGAATTTCTCTTAAATTTGATGAAAGTAAGAAAAATTCTAAAGATAAAAATATGTATTGTGTATCCAATAAATTTTCAGATGATGAACAAAAAAGATTTTGGATTAATGATTTAGATGTTAATCAAAAAGATGAAAAAGGTCTTTTTGTAGGTGACTTTGCTTGTTCAGATACTCCTAGTTATAGTTGGACAGGTACACAATGTTGTGGTAATGAACAAACATTAGACAATAATGAATATTATGCAGACACAAATGGTGGATGTTGGTTAGGAAATCCTGTTAAAGAAGGGGAAAGATTAAGTAATATTAAATTTAAATTGGATTTTGATGTTAATGATATACTTGGCCAACAACAAGGTATAGATCAAACTTACTTATGTAAAAAAGATGAATGTTTTTATCCAGTTACAAATGCACGGATTGGAGAGGATGGAAATAAAAAATATACAATTTATCCTTATGAACTAGGATTTAATTCTTATCTTGTAGAAGGAACTACTGAAAATGCAATAGGTGAAGATTCTGCTAAATATGCTGAATCTGAAGAAGATTATGCAATGGTGCGTGTTGAAAATATTCCTCTTCAAATTACTTATGGAACAGATGCTAAGTTTCATTTATGTGGAGATCCTGTTGTAAATGATGATCTTAATAATCCATCTGAATTATCAAATGATATTATCTCTGAAGAACATTGTACTATTGTTGGAGACTTTTTCTGTTCTTATAAAAACGATCCTATCATGGCTTCTGGATGGAGTAATGAACAATTTTATTCTCAAAGTTTAAGTAAATTTATACTTGCTTCTGATAGAGATACTTCAATGTCAATTCCTGAACTTGATCCTGATAATGGGTTTGATTTTTATATAAGAAAAATATTTTTCCCTGATTCTAAAATAAATATTGGAGATGAAATCGGTTCAGAACAAGTAAGTGCATCAGGAGTTGATGCAGAAACAGATAATTTTGTTGTTGTTGATACTTCTTATGAAGATGGTTGTTGTCCTGATAATTTTTGTTTTGATGGTTTTACATGTGTAGATGGATTATCTGGTAAATCTTTTGGTAAAACAATTTTTGATGAATCTACTTCTTCATTTGCTTTAAAAGATTGGGCTCCAGATGATGAAAGATTAAATGAACTTGATTTTGATCAGTTTGTGTGTGCTTTTGATGTAGAAACTAAAAAATCTGATTGGACAAAAGTTTATCAAAAAGAAATGTGGGACAATTTAAGCAGAGGTTATTGTTTATCTCAAAATAAATGTTGGTATAATAATCAATTAACAAATGAAGAAGAATGTGTTAATACTGGGTTCTGGGAGAAAGATCATTATTGTGATGAAGGTGATTGGATATCAAGAACTAAATTACTTGCAGAAAGACTTGTAAATGTAGCAGGTGAAGAAGACAACTTTGCTTTATTTTGTGATACTTATGAGAATGTTTTAAATGAATATCAATATACTTTAGAAAATGCTCCTAATTTTGATATTCTTAGTTTTTTATCTTATTCTGGTAGTGTGAATAATTTTTGTGTTTTAACATATCCTACTGATGAACAAGACAAAATATTCATGGGTGTAACATTGAACAAAGATTATGATGGTGGTGTTGACCCTGTATTAGAAAAGTTTATGCAGATTACACCTGAACAAGAACAAGGAAATTGTGAAAATGTTCAATTTGATGATGAATATGGAGGATGTTTAGATGAAACAACTGATAAACACCTTTTCTTAAATAAAAAAACAAGTTCTTTAATTTATACTAGAACAAAAGGTTTAAGTTCACTTCCTTTATCTGAAAAAACATTTTTAGGTATAATTGAACAACCAGTTATGAAAGTAATTAATTTAATCAGAAGAATTTTTGGTTTATATACAATAAAAGATAAGGATTATGAATTAAGTTTATTAGATAGTGTTAATGATTTTAATACAATTTATTTTGCTAAAAATAGTGGTAGGTATGTATTAGGTCATAAAGAGGAATTAGAAAGTTCTGATTCTGGTTTATTATCAATCAAGTTTGAAAACTTTAATGCTGATGTTTGTTCAAAATTATATGGTAATGATGAATATCAAGGAATTGATTGTATTGTTATTATTGATAAATCTTCAAATGAAAAACCTTCTTATTTAGTAACTACAATGGAACCATCCAATTTCAATATTTGGCATGATGGAACAGCTAAACTAAGATTACACGATTCTGATCCTGATGGAAGTGGGAGTGTTGTTGCTAATATTAAATCTCCTGTTAAAATTGGTGATGAATCTAATGTACCTGACTTTGAAGTAAATGAAAATCTTAAATTAGAAGCTTCTTTAGATAATGAAGAAAATATACAATCATATTATTGGGATCTTGATGCTGATCCTGAATCTGATTTAATATATGGTAGACTTTATGGAAGAACAGACATCATAAACATATTAGACACTTATGGAGAAAATGCACATGGTTATCATACTATTAAATTAATTACAATTGGTTACCAAGGTAATTCTGAAGATGATGAAAAACAAATTTGTATAAATGATTGCAGTGAAAATCCTTCAGAATGTGATGCTGATAATGATGGAGTTCCAAATGGTTGTGATCTTGACGATGATAATGATGGTGTATGTGATTATAATGATAATAATGGAAATGGTCATGATTTTGGTGAATATGGGGTCCCTGAAGGAGGATGTGAAATAAGTAGTGTAAGTGAGAATGGAGATGATAATTGTATTTTTGAACCAAATGGTCCTAATGATGCTGAAAACCAAATAGACACTAATGGAGATGGTTATGGTGATGTATGTGATGGTGATTCTGATGGTGACAAAGTTTTAAATATTTATGATGATTTTGATGATGATCCTGGAGCTTCAAAAGACTTTGATAATGATGGTAAACCTAATGAATTGCATGAAGATTGGGTTTCAAATACTGATTTAAATGAGTTTGATGAAGAAGATATGGAAACACCTTTAATTGTAGACGATGATGATGATAATGATGGAGTTTTAGATGATAGTGAATCTAATTTCTGTAGACTTTGGCCTGATTGTGACCAAGATCATTTATTAGATGGTAAAAATAAAAAAGTCTCTAAAGCTGATTATGATGCTAGTGAAAATTATCAAAAATGGGTTAATGATTATGATATTGCTTATCAAATTGTTGGAGAAGAATATCAATTTTTTGGAGAAGCTTCTTATGGAACTTCTAAACTTAATCAAGACACTGATGGAGATGGTATACCTGATATAAATGAAATTATGCCTAACGATAATGAACCAGATCCTGATGAACTTGATTTTTTAATAGATCCAAAAGTTAATACTAATTATATTTATTCTGGAATTATAACAAGACCTCATGTTAAAGATTCTGATAATGATTGTTTAGCAGATGGTGATGAAATAACTGGTGATATTGATATTAATGAAGATGATTATGTAAATTCTAATAATTATAAAACTCATCCTATGAAAAAAGATAGTGAAAAAGACAATAGTAATAAATTTGTTGGAGATGGAATGTTTGATGGATGGGAAATTTATTTTGGTTTAAATCCAACTATGGATGATTCATTAACTGATACTGATGGAGATGGTTTACTTAACAAAGATGAATTTGTTTGTTTTGAAACTTATTCTTCTGGATGTAATTTTGATTTAGGATGTAAACCTAATGACCCTGATAGTGATAATGATGGAATTTGTGATGGTTCAAATGCTGTTGAAAATGTTTGTATTGCTGGTCCTGATTCAAATCCAGTTCAACCTAACGGACCTGAGATTAATCCAAGTTCTGTAACACCTGCACAAGGTACTACTATTTATTATGAAGATTCTAGTTTAATAAATGGTCAAGTTTTAATTACAATTGAATTAGATAAACCTGCTAATTGTTGGATTTCTAAAAATAAATTGGATGTTACTAATCTTGATAATGTGGATAATAAACCTGGAGCAAAGGAAATGATTTATGGAGGATCAGAAAAGAAGAAAAAATCCTATTTTGAATTAGAAGAGAAATATACAGATACAAATGAAAATATTGCTTACATCAATTGTCGTGATAAATCTTCAGATTCTTCAGATGAATTAGGTACTCAAATGGATGAAGTATTTGAATTAAAACTTTATTTAGATACTAAAAAAATAAATGTTATATTAGGATCACCACAAGGAGAAGTTAATAATCTTGTAGTGGATATAAATATAAAATCAAATAGAGTTGGTGAATGTAAAATTGATGTTGCTGGTGTAGATGATGATAAAACAATTAATTATGATGGTGTTGGTTTAACTTCGATGGCTATTGATGCAAGTGACTCAACTAAACATAGCGTTAGTGTTGATTTTACTAATGTAATTAAGCCAAACATTGCAAATTGTTTAACAAAACCAATGTCTGCTGTATGTGCATATTCTGCTAATCTTGATTATAGTTCATGTGATTTAATTGTTGATAATGATAACGCAGAAAATCAAGAAGCAAAAAGAAATTTATGTAAAAACATTATTACAATGGTAAATAAAATGAAAGGTACTGACGATTCTTGTTCTGGATCTGCTGGTGAATTTGGCCAATTATGTTCCAAACTTGGACCTAATAGTGTGTATGGTGAACTGACTTCACAATGTAATTCACAATCTGATCCTGCTGTTAAATTATCTTGTTTAGGGTTTGTTAATTTTGCATGGGCAATTAAAGAAGGACTAAGTGGTAATTACCAAACTTATTGTGATCAAGCAAAAGTTGAGCCTAGTCAATGTATCTCTGGTGCATGTTTTGATTATACAGAGATTTGTAACGGTGCTGTTAATGAAAATGTTAATATTTGTTATAATCATTATTGTTCTTATGTTTTAGGTTCTTATTATTATTTAGTTAAATGCGAAGATACT
>CAXGTL010000022.1:0-19790 GCA_964012725.1 Candidatus Woesearchaeota archaeon | reverse complement strand
ATAAGATTTATATATAAATCTACTTATAATTGTTCTATATAGGTGTGAGTATCATGTATATAAGTAATATTGATAAAAATATAATTAAAATAAACAAAAAGGGCAGCGCAAATCAGAGATTTGCTGGTCTTTTTTTTGAAAAACAAAAAAAGGTGATATATTATGTTTAGAAAGAATAAGAAAAGTCAAGAAGCAGGTGGTGGATCTGCTGCTGTTTTTATTGCAATCATTGCATTAATGATTATTTTATATATATTATTTCTTCCTCCAGGAGATAGAGCAGCAATCTTAGGAGATGATAGTGGAAGTTCTACTACATCTGGTACAGGTACTAGTACTGGCGATAGTGTTGGTGGTGTTAGTGGTGACGATACTGGTATTTTAGATGCAAATGTTTTATTATTAGAAAATCCTGGTTTATTAAGTGTACAAGGTGATGATAGGATACATCATTTTATTCCAAGAGTTAAATTATTTGATGCATCATCAGGCACTATTTTAGAAGAATTTTCTTCAATAACTGTAAAAAGAAGTTTGTTTGATAATAAACCAAAACTATTGTCTTTTGTTTTAGACGATGTTGATAATACTGAGAATGTTTTAATGGATTTTGTTGTTGAAAATGGTGATGGAGACATTATTATTAAATTTAATGATGCAGAAGTTTATGAAGGAAGAATCACAAATGGAAACATAGAACCTATTAATATTAAGAAAGACCTTTTACAAAAAAATAATTTAATAGAATTCAGTGTTTCTTCACCAGGTGCTTTATTCTGGAAAACAAATGAATATTATATTAAGAAAATTAAGTTAGTTGGTACAGTTACTGATATTTCACACTTAGTTACTAAAAATAAATTTTATATTGCAGACGAAGAATATGAATCTGCTAATAAAATGGAACTAAAATATTATCCTGATTGTGAATCTAGAAAAGTTGGTCCATTAGTAATTGAAGTTAATAATCATGAAGTTTATTCTGGAACACCTAGTTGTAATATAGCAAACCATATTGAATTTGGTCCAGAATTAATAAGAAAAGGTGACAATGATATTATGTTTTCTACAACTCATGGTAGTTATGATATTGGAAGAATAGACTTGAAAGCATCAATAGAAGAAAAAGAAGATTATACATATTATTTTGATTTAGATACAAAGTATTTTACAGATGAAAAAGAAGAAATGTGTGGAGATGTTGATGGATTTTGTCCAAAAGGTTGTGATGAAGATGAAGATGTAGATTGTTGTTTTGAAGAAAGTCAAGACAATTTCTGGTGTGATCTTGAAACAGATGATGCAGATGATAGGTGTGTTTCTGCTATTGATACTGCTAAATGTTCAAGATGTTTAACTGGTTATGAAGATGAAGATGGAGATCCTGCAGTACCATGTGAAGACATGTGTGGTGACGATACTGATGATGTTTGTCTTGAAGGATGTGGTAAGAACTATGACATAGATTGTTGTTATGAAGACAATGAAAACAATTATTGGTGTAATGAAGTTCCTACATCAGGTTTAGGAAGTGTTTGTGAATCTTCAATAACTTCAGGAGAATGCGATGATTGTGCTTCTGAATATGAAGATGAAGGTGGAGACAATCCTGATGAATGTGAAATAGACATTTCACGTGATGGTAAACTGAAAAAAGGATATAAAATACTTCTTGACTTTAAATTCCTTGACAATGATGAAGAAAAGGAATTCGAATTGAGAGTTAATGGTAGAGCAACAATCATTAGGACAGAAGGAGATAGTTATTCATATGATGTTTCATCTAAAGTCGAAGAAAACTACAACTCTATTAGGATTAGTCCAGATAAATCATTTGAACTAAAAGAAATTAAAGTTAGTTTAGAGGAATAGTTTTATTTTTTTTATTTTATTTTTATTTTATTAATTTATTTATAAAAAAGAGGAATAATTAAATGGCTAAACAGGATCAAGAGATCAAAGATAAAAAAAATAATTCTAATAATTCTATTTTTAGTAAATTAAAAGGTAAATGGAAAGATTTTTCTGGTGAAGATGAAACTATGCAGAATCATCCTTTTTTTAAACCATATTCTGGTGCAGCAGGAATTAAAGGCGGAAGTATGATCTTTTGGTTAATATTTTTAATATTGGCATTTTTTTCATGGTATTATAAAAATGCAGAATATGCAGCTGCTGGAGTAATAATCTTATTTTTACTTTTAATGATCAAACCTAGGTTACTTTATTTTCTTGATATACAATTATTTGGTGAAACTGATAAACAAAGTAAATTTGGTAAAGTAATCAAAGTTTTGTTAATCATATTTTTTGTTTGGCTTAGAAATATTTATGCACAAGTTCTTATTCTTTTAATTGTAGTTGTATTTGAACTTTTTTTCCCTGTAATACAAAGAATTTATTTAAGAGTAGAAGCTAATAGACAGTTAAAAGGTGGAAGTGGTAGTGGTATTTGGAGTAAAATTTTTTTAGCAGTTTTACTTGATGCAGTTGTAATTGGATTTACAATGGTACCTTTTTTAATTAAATTTCATTTTTTTGCTAGGATAATAGGTGGTGTTATTCTTTGGGCAAGGTTAGGTGTATTTGGAGCAATTGGTGCAATTGTTAGTGTAGGGTTTGGATTTTTGGCAGGATTTTATTCTTATATGCCTGTATTTACATGTGCAATTATATTATCAATTTTATCTGGAGCAAGTACTAGAAAATTAAGTTCTAGTGAAAATAATGCTATTCAGAATTTTACTGCTGGAATTTATAAAATTATAATTATTTTAGGAGTGATGGTTCTTATTATTTTAGCTCCTTTATCAATGTGGGCATTTGCTGAAGAAGGAACTATGGCTAATCTTCCAGGATTTATATTGTATAAAGTAGCAGAAGCACCTGAATTACAAGAAGCTGCACAACAAGACTTTGCCGTGTTCTGGAATGAAACAAAAAAATGGTGGGGTGGTTGGTGGAAAGACCAAATGGTGATTGCCCAGGGTGGAGATGTTTATACAAGCCAAGTTGATAGATATTCTAAAGGGAAATTTGGTGTTTTTATTAATAAAGTAGAACCTTATGAAAGGCATTTTTATTTAGATGATGGTGAACCAAACGCAATCTTAGGTGTAGATCTTGAAGCAGGTTCATTAGATATTGAAGATTGTGATAATTATCTTAAAGATGATGAAAAACCTGAAGATGCTTTGAAAAAAGTTCTTGGAGAATTAAAAAAACCTAAAGACTTAGTTGAAAGAGCTGCAACTGAGATTGGTGAAGAATTAAATATGAATAAGTTTGGTAAAAACTTTTTAGAATTTGCATTTAATATTGCATTAGACAGACCTGCTAGTATATCTGGAGTTATAGGTGGTAAAGATTCTGATAAAAAACAAGGTGATGTTCCTGGAACAACAACAAGAAGACTTTATGCAAGTTATGAAGATTGTATAAAAGACCAAATTATACAAGTATCATGTAGTGTAGGTACAAAAAAATTAAGAATAAATGGTGAAGTTGATCCTTCTGAATATCAAATGTATGATTTAGAAGGTGGTGGTGAAGGATTTGAATGTTATATTCCTAAAACTAAGTTAAATCAAAAGAAAAAATCAGAAAAGATTGATATTAATGTTAATTTTCCATTTACAACAAAAGCTTATATTAAAACTTATTTAATGGACGAAGATAAAAAGCGTGATCTAAAAAGGTCTAATGAAGATGTTCTGAAATTTTATGGTATTACTAATAAAAAACCAGTAGCAGTTTATACTTCTGGGCCTGTTAAAATTGAAATGACAACTTTACAAAATCTACCTTTGGGTGTTAAACCTGCTGGTGAAGAAAAAAGAACAAGATTAAATATTAGGTTAGAAAATCAATGGGATGGAGAAATAAAAAGTATTTATCTTTTATTAGTTGCAGTACCTGTTGGAATGGGATTAGAATGCACACCAGAAGTTGGATTTCCGGAAACTGTTGGTAATGTTAATATTTATGAAATGAATACCAAAACTTTGAGTAATTTAGCAATCTCAGACTCAAAAACACTTTATTGTAAATTAATTCCTAGTTTAGAAGTTTTAGATCCTCATCCTATAACAACTAAATATATTAAAGTTATTACTAAATATAAATATGAAATGAGTAAAAGTCAAAATATACGTTATTCACAAGGAGATGCTGTTCAATCTTCATTATTTGGTTGTGAAGATCTTTGTACTGATTATGATGGTTGTTATTGTAATGATGATTGTGATTTTGTTGAAGTGGACCTTGACCATAATTGTAATGGGAAAACAAAAGATGATATTGAAAATGAAGAAGTTGTTTCTGTAAGTTCTAGAAAAATAGACAAGAGTTTGTATACTGGTTATTGTAAAGAAGAAGATATTGAAGATTGTGGTGATTATGCTAAATTTGATTGTTCAAACGATGTTTGTGATTTAAATTGTTATCCTTCTTATGGTGGAAATAATGAATTTAATTCATGTCATAGTTGTGAAGATTATGATATAGCTTGTGGTTCTTATCCTAACCGAGAAAGTTGTGCTGAAGATGCTTGTGAATTAAGCGGATGTATTTGGAAAGATGGTTGTCAAAATATAAATGATATTAAAACAACAACTCCTGATGTAGTACCTGTTACAACATATACAGGAAGTGAAAAAGAATTTAATAAAGAAAAGATAATAGCGATTGCACGTGAACCTGGTTATAATGATATACCTATACAAAAGTTACTTGCGATTGCTGAAGTAGAATCAAGTTTGGAACATTTTGATTCAAGTGGAAATGTAAAAGGAAGTAAAGCTGGTGCAGTAGGATTAATGCAGATTGAGCCTAAAACAGGTATGGGTGATTGTGAAATGACAGTTTCTGATTTAGAAAATGTTGATAATAATATTAGGTGTGGGATAAAAGTTTTAAGAAATAAAAAACCTTTGAATATGTTTGAAAAAAGATCCTATGATTGTAAAGCTTTTACAGGTGTAGATTCTAAAGGCAATACTTATAGTCAACCATCTATAAGCAAAGAGTATTTTGGGTGGGAACGTGCATACAGAGGATATAATGGTTGGGGATGTGCTGGGTATTATACAAGCGGATCCAAAATTGGAGATGTAATCTATGCTGATCATACTTATGTTGAAAAAGTTAGAAGAGCTGAAGTTAAGTATGCTGGAATTACTTAATAATATAAAAAATGAATAATAAAAAACAATTAAGAAATGGTATGGTTTTTGTAGTTATGTTTTTAATGTTAGTTTTAGTTTTATCAGGGTGTAGTCCTGTTAATAATTATGCACAATTAACACAAAGAGATCTTAGAAAAGGAAGTAAAGGTCTGGAAGTTAAGTTTTTGAAAGGAATACCTCCAGATACAATATTTGAAAATGATCCTTCTGTTTTTATGAGCATATCAGTTGATAATGTAGGTGCAAGTGATATTAAAAATGGAGTATTATCATTAGGATTTGAACAAGATTATTTAGTTCTTGATAAAATTATAATGGATGATAAAGAATATGAAGTAAATGCTCCAATTGTTTTTGATATGGAAGGAAAGTCACTTGATAATCCTTATGGAGGTCAAACTTTTTTAGAAATAGATTCCCATTCTAAAGACATTAGTTTAAGCAAGTTTCAAGATACTGTTGTAATGGCAACTGCTTGTTATGATTATCAAACAATATTAGGAGAAAGTGTGTGTATAGATCCTATTCAATCAAGAACTCAAATGCATACAAAAGCATGTCAAAGTAGTGATTTTTCTCCTTCAAGTCAAGGAGCACCTGTGAATGTACAATCAGTAAGTATACAAAGTAAAAAGGTTACTGATGATAAAGTTAGAACTATATTTAGAATTAAGATTAATAATAATGGTAATGGTAAAGTTGTTGCTAAAGGGATTTCAAGTAAATTATGTTCAAGTGCTAGTTTAAGAGAAATTCCTAACTTTGATTATAGGCGTGTATTAGATATGTTAAAAGTTAATGTTAAATTAGGTGAAGATATTGTTAAATGTAAGAATGATGGTGTAGTTAAATTAGAAAATGGTAAATCAGGAGAAGCAATATGCGAAATTGATACTCCTTTAAGAGGCGAATATGTGACTAGTTTTGTTGTTCAGTTAGATTATGGGTATACATTTACTGTTCAAAGAAAACTGAAGATTGAGAAGATATGATATAAATTTAGTATAACTTTATAGATAAGTTTATATAGATAAATATAATAATTTATATATAAAAAAGGGTATAGATAAAAATGATGAAAAATAAGGTGTATAGTAAAATATTGTTGGTTTTTATGGTTCTTATAATTATTAATATTCTTTTAACTGGATGTGTTCCACAAGCTGGAGAAGTTCCTGAAGAAGTTCATAAAGGTACAGAAGGGTTGAGAATGGAATTTTTAGAAAATAATCCTCCTAATAAAATAACAGCTGCAACTGGTAATGAAATAAATGTTGCTATACAATTAGAAAATAAAGGAACAGCACCAGTACAAGGACTTTTATATTTAAGAGGGTTTGATCCTGCAATTGTTCATCTTGGTGATACATACAGAATTCCTGATCCTAATGATTGTGGTAGTTTACAAATTGAACCAAGGTCCAAGTATAATCGTGCAGGAGGAGTTTGTGTTATGGAAATGGTTGGTTTATTAAACTTAAATCATGTTCCTGATTATATAGATATTCCTTTAATGGCAACAGCTGTTTATCAATATTATACTGATTCATCAGTTATGGTTTGTGTTGATCCTTTCCCTAATAGATTAGGTAAAAAAGCATGCCAAATGAGAGATGTAAGTGTATCAGGTGGACAAGGAGCTCCACTTGCTATTACTAAAGTTGAACCAATACCTGTTGGTAGAGGAAAAGTACAATATCAAATTCATATTTCTAATCAAGATAATGGACAAATTGTAAATCCTAGGATACATCCTGTCCTTCTTAGACCAAGAGATTATAATTATGTTAATTATGCAATCTCTGTTCCTGGTTCTGCTGTTCCAATACAAGGCAGTGCTATTGAAGGTTTTGAACTAGGTTATCAAGGAGAACAATTAACTTATAATAATGATGGTGATAGTTGGAGATATACTTCTGATAATAATAGGATTACATATGATGATGGTAAATGGGAAATAATCATAGGTGGTAATTTTAATACTCAAGCTGTTGGAAAAGTAAGACTTCATAATGGGAAAGCTGTTATAACACAAACAATTGATTTTGGAGACAAAGCTTTTGAATATGTTACTCCTTTAAGAATTACATTAGGTTATGCTTATATGCAAGATATACAAAAAACAGTAAGAATTAATAAAGTGCCTGGTGAATATGATGAATTATATCCTGGATTTGGTTTTGCAGGTCACGAACTTTATCCTATAAACTTTGGTGGACAAAGATATATTGGTTATTATGAAGATCCTTATGGACATGATGCTTTGCGTTATATTGATAGAAAAAAAGGTATTAATTTTGGTTTTGTAACTACTTAAAGTTTTAAGATTATGATTTAATAAAAAAAATAATAATAAAAATAATAAAATAAATAAATGGGTGATACATGATGAAAACAAACTCACTATCGTTCGTAGCCTTCATCTTGAAGGTTGATAATAAATGGAGGAATTCAAAATGAAGAAAATATTTGTTATTGGAATAATAATGTTATTAGTTCTAACTATGGTTGGTTGTGATGATAATACTAGTACAGTTGTAACAACAAGAGCTTTTTTAGGAGGAGAAATGGGTTTAGATGCTCAGTTTGAAAAATCATTACCTCCTGATGAAATACTTGATGAAGGACAACAATCATTTGCAATTGCTTTAAAACTAGAAAATATTGGAGAAGCAGATGTTTTAGAAGGAGAAGGTTATGTTGAAATAAAAGGTATAAGTCCTGAAAATTTTGACAAATCTAGTCAAGAAGATCTTAAAAAAGAATTTAGTGATGATTTAAGAAAAGCTAAAAAATCTTCAGATAGTAATAGAATTGAAGGAGGAATATCTTATATTGATTTTCCTGATTTAAAATTTTTACCTGACATTTCTGGTGATCAAGAAATTTCATTCCAAGCAGATGTTTGTTATGATTATATGACAACTTCAACTGCATTAGTTTGTATTAAAAAAGAAGGTAGGTTGGATGTTGATAAAGGAATATGTAATGATAATGAAGAAAAAGAAGTACAAAATTCTGGGTCACCTATACATATAACAAAATTAGTACAAAGTCCTGCTGGACGTGGAAAAACTAGGTTTGCATTTACAATTTCACATGTTGGAGATCCTTTATTAGATAGTTTCTTTAAAAAAGATACAAATTGTGATGATGAAGTTTCTAACTCAGATAGATACAAAATTTTGTTTAAAGTACCTACTGAAATTAATGGTAAGAAATTTGAATGTACAACTTTAGAAGGATCAGATGCTGATGAATCAGAAGGATTTATTACACTGTATGATAAAAAAGAAAGGTCAGTACAATGTACATTAGATGTTAGTAATGCAGATGCTTCATTTCCAACTTCAATAACAGTTGAGTTAGAATATAGATATTTACAACGTTTAGATAGAACTTCTGTTATTAAAGATGTGAGTGATTAAAGGTTTTTTTTTGTTTTTTTTATTTTTATTTCTTATTCTCTTTTTCGCCTAACAAAGTCAGATATGCTAACAAAGCTTCCAATTGCAAGAATTCATCAGAACCTTCTACAAGTCTGAACTCAACATCACCTGTTTTGTCTAACAACATTACTTTGGCTCTGTTTGATATGTCTAAGTTCCATGCTTCTTTACATATTTGTTTAATAACATCGATTCCTGACAAACCATAATTAAGCATTGTGTCAAGTAATTTGTTTCTTGCATCTATGAATTTGTTCTGAAGCGCTAGTTCAAGAATTAGTTTTATTTCTTTTGGTTCTGCCATTGAAGCTATTGAATAGATTAAATCATTTGTTATATTCTTTGATATTACTGCACAACTTTGTAATATATTTCCTAATTTTCTACAATCTCCATTACTTGCTTTGTATAAAGCTAATTTTGTTTCATCTGATAATGTTAATTCTTCTTTTTGTGATATTGTTTTTATTAAATCAAAAATATCTTCTTGAGGCAAAGGTTTAAACTTAAATATTGCACATCTTGATTGAATAGGGTCTAAGATTTTTGAAAGATAATTGCATGACAATATGAATCTGCATGTTGAAGTATAATTTTCCATTGTTCGTCTTAATGCTTGCTGTGCTTCCTTTGTCAAAGCATCTGCTTCATCTAATAGGATTATTTTAAATGGTACATCTCCAAATGCTTTTGTCCTTGCAAAGTCCTTGATTTTAACTCTAACAATGTCAATACCTCTTTCATCAGACGCATTTAGTTCTAAGAAATTATTTTTCCATGATTCACCGAACAGTTTTCTAGCAATAACTAATGCTAATGTTGATTTTCCTACACCTGCAGGTCCTGCAAATAATAAATGTGGCATGTTCTGTTGTTCAACAAAAGCTTTTACTCTTGTAACTACATGTTGTTGACCTTTTACTTCTTCAAATGATTTTGGTCTGTATTTTTCTGTCCATATTGATGATTCTGCCATGGTGTTGGGAGAATTTAATTGTTTATAAATATGTTTGTTTTGTAGTTTTTATGTGTTATGTTACATATATTTTGTAGTATATAGTACAATTAAGATTAAGTACATTTATTATCAGAATAAATAAATTAAATAATAAATAAAATAAAAGAAATAAAATTAAATAATATCTTCTTCAGCTATTACTAAGAAATCACCCATAGCAATTACTGCGCTAAATGGAATAAGAATCTTGTTTTCTTTGTCTTTTTCTAGTTCTAGTTTATCTGTATATGCAGTTGGACTAGCAAGAACTATGTGAATAAGTTCACCTGATCTTGTTTCAAATATAAGATCTCCTACTTCACCAAACTTTTTACCTGTTTTTGATACTACTGTTTTACCAATTAAGTCTTTTGAGAATTTTTTTTCATCATCAGCCATTTGTTTTCACCTGTTTTGTTTTTATTTGTTATTATATATATGTATATTCTATTGAATATGACATTTATATTTAAAGTTTATGGTTGTAAAATAGTATATTAGGACTATTTATAACTATAACATATAGGTTTTAGACTACAACTGTTACATTTGTTCTTATTTTGACAGAAATCTGGTAGATTTTTGGATTTAAGCATATTTACTACTTTATTTTTAGTTTCTATTACTTCTTCAGTTAAGAATGGATTTAATGTTAGCTCTCTTTTCTCATCATGATCCATGTAATGAATAAACCCTGACGAAATTGTCTTAATATGTTTCTCTCTAAGCATCAAAAGATATGCTGCTAACTGTATCCTGTGCCCTGGCCAAAGCCCTTTTCTCATCATTTTACCAGATTTCATTTCAATAGGCACAACTTTTTGTGGAAACACCTCTAATTTATCTATCACTCCCCTTAATTCAAACTTTTTTGATTGAATCCTTACTTCAGATTTAATCTTTGGTGTAAGCAACTCCCACAATTTGTCACCAACAACATTATGTAATGTAATAAATCCATGAATATGCTTTGTAATGAACTTAGATTCCTTTTGAAACAAAGGCCACATCTGTTTAAATGCTTCAATCAATGGTAATTTAGCTTTTCTAAGCAAAGCTTTGTTATTAATAATTGCACTTCTTAATGCCTGAGAATAATTCTGATTATATATCTTAAATATTTCTTCAATATCTTTAGTTTGTATATTTTTAACAATCTTTTCCTGAACCTTATTCATATAATCAAATGTGTTGTGTTTGATAGTTCCTTTGATGATTGCTTTTTTAGGTAATGGTTTTACTTTTAGAACTCGTGTTAAGTAGATTGATCTAGGACAGAATAAGTATGATGAAAGAGATGTAACTGGGATCATTTAGTTTGGGAGTGTGTTGTGGTATTTATGTGTTTTTGTTTTCAATCATTTATATACTGCAGGTAATATATTTTTATATATTAATGTGGTTTTTGTGTGTATATGAGGGGTAGATATTTAATTTTAGTTGTGTTTATTGTTTTGTTTAGTCAATTTTGTTTCTCAATAGAAAATGATTTTCAAATAACAATTGTATTAGATGATGAAATATATACTGGTTTAGAATATGATAAATTATTCAAGATAAAAAATTTAGATTGGACACAAGATAGAATAGAATCAGATATAATAGTAAATTATTACTTTTTAGATGATGATGAACTACTTCTTGACGAAGATGAAAATCCAGTGCTTGATGAATATATATTATTTGAAGGTTTAAGAAGTTCAAAAAGTTCAAAAACTGGTTATTTGAATTTAGAAGAAAGTGGTGATTATTATTTTTGTGCTGAAATCATTGAAACATCAATAGATGAAAATGAAGATGATTTGGAGAATAACTTTGATTGTAAAGAAATTACTGTTATTGATATTGATGATGTAGACATTTATAATGATTTTGAAGTAGAAATTAGTTTGGAAAATGTTATTTTTTCAGAGATGGAATATTATGATTTATTTAAGATTGTTAATAATGGTTGGAATGATTTTAAGATGGAAACAGATATTACTATTAATTATTATATTTTTGATGAAGATAATAATATTCTTTTTGAAGATAATACTTTTATTGAAGGTTTGAAAGCTTCAAAAGCATCTAATACTGGTGAAATTTATATTGAGGACGAAGGAATATATACTTTTTGTTCAGAAATAATAGATTCTTCAATTGAAGATGATAATGAAGAGAATAATCTAGATTGTAAGGAAATTAATGTTATTAATTCGTTAGGTATTCCTTGTAATATGACTATTGAAATAGATTCTAAAGACTATTTTTCTTCTGATGAAACTAGTTTTAGGTTTGATTTTGTTATTGATGGAGAAGATTTTTATCCAGAAGTAGAATTCTGGGTTGAAGATATATTTGGATATATTGTACAAGAAAAATGGGAATATGAAATTGATGATAATTATTATGGAAAATTGTATAAATCAAACATAGGTGATGTTTATGATTATCAAAATTTTATTATTAAAGCTAATATAACAGATCCTTGGTGCGATGACTCGGATTATGATGATAATTTAATTGAAAAATTAGTTGTTGTTCAAAACCCTAATTATTTTACTTTTGATGAATATGATATAGAACCTTATGTTCTTATTGATACTGGTAAATCAGGAACTATTAATTTTGGGAGCACTTTTTATGTTGATATTGAAGCATGGGCAGGAGATATGTCTGGTAAATTAAAAATTTGGGTAGAAGAAAACTCAACAAGAAAAAAAATCTCTGAATCAGTTGTAAGCATTGGGATGCCAAAGATGACTTTTATTTCAGACCTTAAAGTGCCTGTTGAACTTATTGAAAATTGTGATAGGAAATATGCTGATGATAATTATACAATAGTTGTTGAAGGTTTTGGTTTTAGGGATGAAAATTTAATAGATATTGGAGGAGTTAATAATAAAATCTGCAGGGATGATAACTCTGCAAAAGAATCTTCTTTTTCTATTGAAAGAGTTTATTATAAATCTGGAGAGAATGCTAAGTTTGGTGAAAGTGTAAGAGCAAAAGTTAAAGTATATAAAGGAGATACTGGGAAAAGTAGTGTAAAAGCATATGTTAAAGATAATACTGGAAAAAAGATAAGTTCTTATGATTCTAGGTTTTTGTTAAAAACAAAGTACCAAACTTATGATTTGACAATACCTGTACAGTTAAAGCCTTTATGTGATGGTTCTGTTGATGATAGAACTTTTTATTTTGTTGTTGAAGGTTTAGATACAAAAAGTGAATTTGAAATATTAATTGATGGTCATGATACCACACTTTGTAAATATGGTAAAGATGGTGTTAAAACTAGTTCTAATAAGGGTAGCTTTTATTCAAACATTGCTTATGTTCCTAGAAAAATTAAGTCTGGTGAGCTGTTCTATGTTGAAGTAGATCTAGAGAATAAGAAAACAGAAGATATTGAAGTTAGTTTATGGAGTTATGTTGGTAAAGGTAGAAAGGTTTTTGGTGAAAAAGAATCTAACAAGAAAACTGTTGTAGTTGGTGAAGGAAATAATCTTAAAGTTCAGTTAGTTAATTCTGTTGAAGTTGATCCTGGTGAATATGAATTAAAAGTTGTTGTTGATAGAAGTGATATAAAAACTAATAAAAATCTTAAACAGAATATTCTTATAGAATCTTCTGAGAAAAATAATACTTGTGTTGTTTATGAAAGTTATGAAGTGGAAGGTAATGTTGCTGAAGTTGTTTTTACTGAACCAATTGTTGATACTTATTCTTATAAATATGATAAAGATATTGAAAGTGTAAAACCTATTAGTGGAGCTGTTATTTATGAATCGTCTACAGTAAAAGCTTCGAAGTTTGTGCCTTATATGATTATTGGTATGTTGTTTTGTTTGTGTATTGTTTTGGTTGTTTGGAAGGTTTAATTCAAAACCTTAAAATCAACACAAATCCTATAAGTATGTGGAGAGAACTGTCCGCATTTGTTGTGTCTTATGATTTTATATTTCTTTTTTTCTTTTGTGCATGCTTTTTTTATCTTTTGTATTGCAGCCTTTGGTATATCTTTATCATTCAAAAAGTCGTAGAAATGTATTATTCCTTTTGGTTTAATTGCTTTTAATGCTAAGTAAAGAAAATCTTCAGCACTTTTAGGTAAAGGCATTAAGATTCTGTCAAACTTTGTCTTTAGCTTAGGCATTTGTTTCTTTACATCTCCTTTTAGGGCAGTAATGTTATTTATTTTGTTTAATTTTATGTTTTCTAGAGCATATTTGTGTGCAGTAGGATTTATTTCTATTGCTGTGATATGTTTTGCTTGTGTATTCTTTGCAATTGTTAATGGATATGGTCCACAACCTGAGAACATAACTAATACTTCTTCATTTTTCTTAATCTGTTTCATTATTCTTTTTCTTTCAGTTGCTAACCTTACTGAAAAATATACTTTTTCTACGTCTAATTTTAATATTACATTATTTTCTTTATAAGTTGCAATCTTAGTTTTAATTCCTGCTAAATATTTTAGTTTTTGTGTTCTAAATACACCTGTGTGTTCTCCTGACTTTTTAAGAACTGTTTTAATATTTTTATTTATTTTTAATAATGTTTGTGCAATTAGTTTTTGTTTTTTTACTAATTCTTTATCAATTTCTAGTATTGCAATGTTACCTATAGTATCATGTGCTGTTTTTAGGTGGCTTAGTTGTTTTTTTGTTAATTTTCTTTCTAAGGCTTGCTTTAATGTAGTTGGTTTGTTTGATTTTTTTTGTAACTTTTTGTTTGACTTTTTTATGAATTTAAATTTTTGTTTTGTTTTTGTATAATTTTTAGTTGGTAAATACATAAATTTATTATCTTTATTAAATCTGTAGTCTTGGTCTAGGATATTATTTTGTATTAAGAATTTCTTTACTTGTTCTGTTTTTTTAATTGGGATTTTGATTGTTATCATTCATTTATTCTCTTATTATATAGCTATACACACAGCACCAGCTATCATTATTAAACAACCAATTGCTTTGTGAGTTAAATTATGTTCATGAAACATTTCACCACCAACCATTGTTGTCATCAATGTTGATAATCTTTTTATTGGTATTACTAAACTAACATATGCTAAAGATAATGCTTCATAATAAAAATAAGTTGATCCAATACCTACCAATGCAATAAATGCCATTGTTACTCCTGTTTCTTTAATTCCATGAACAATGTCTGTAAATCCTTTGTAAAATACAAATGTTATTGTAATAAATATTACTGCAGATATTAATCTATATATAATTAAAAGTGAATATGTATTTACACCATTAGATAAAATATATTTTTCAAGAGCTGCACTTACAGCATATATAACTAATGCAAGAATTACAAATATAGTATATTTTGATTTGATTATTTCTTTGAATGGTTCTAATAAATTTTTTGAATGATGTTTTATTTCAATAAAATAAGCACCAAATACTAAAATTAATATGCCTAAAATTTGTAATAATGTTAATCTTTCTCCAAGAAAAGTAAAACCAATTACTAATAAGAATAAAGGTGATAAGTTTTGTAAAGGTGCTACAGATGATACTTCCATATGTTTTAATGCTTTTACATACAAGATTCCTGCCATTGCACATATGAATGCAGCAATAAATATTAAAAAATAATATTTTAGTGCAAAGTTAAAAGATGCTTGTGGTAAGAAAAATAATGATAATAAAGAACCCATTATTGATAATACTGTTAAGAATTCTATAGCATGTTCTTTTAACAGAGCTTTCTTTGAATAAATCTGATGAAATGATGCTAATACTGCAGATATTATGATTAGTGTTACCCAGCTCATGTTTGACCTCTTTTTATGTGATTATCTTTAATTATTTATATATATATATGTTATGTGTTTTTAAATGTTATTAAAAGAATTTACCCAAACCTTGTTGATCTGATTGTAATGTTGATTTTAGTTTATTTAATGTATTATCAACCCGTTCTTGTGTGAAATCATGTTTTTCACATAAAAGTTGTTTTAGTTTTTCTATATTTATTGGTTTCCATTCAAGTTCATAATCATCAGTTGTTGGCATGTTCTTGATTAAATCAAAT
Source organism: Candidatus Woesearchaeota archaeon (assembly GCA_964012725.1). Taxonomy (GTDB): domain Archaea; phylum Nanobdellota; class Nanobdellia; order Woesearchaeales; family CAXGTL01; genus CAXGTL01. The sequence continues at coordinate 4,119 of CAXGTL010000022.1, read as the reverse complement.
ATTTCTTTCCAAGGTATTTTGAATGTTTCATTCCATTTAACTAGTTCAAATATTGTTTCAAAGTCTTTATTTTCTTTAACTAATTTTAATGCTTTTTTTGGACCAATGCCTTTGATTCCACCATAATTGTAATCAGTTCCAACTAAAATTGCAATTATAATTAATTGGTCTAAATTTATGTCCAGAGATTGTAATACTTTTGGTGTTTCTATTAGTTCTGGTTTAACTGTAACATATGCTAATTGTCCTGGCTTTTTTCGTTTACCAGATACAGATAAGTTTTTTATTAATCTTGGAACACCATATAATAATGCGTCTGCATCATTTGTTGATAATGCATAAACTTTTCCTTTACTAACCATATAAGCTGCTTGTGCTTCACCTTCAGAAGGTGCTTGTATAACTGGTAAACCAAATGCTTGGATTAATTCTTTTGCTTCTTGTATCATTTCACCTGTTAATCTTGTTGTCATTGATGCATATTTTTTCATTGATTCAATGTCTTCGTCTGCCATTGCTTTGTCATAATCTTTTTTTGCTTTAATTTTAATAGATTTTCTTCTTTCCCTTTCTTTTGTTTTTAGATCAGGTGCTTTTCCGTCAAATACAAAGCATGGTTTGATATTATGTTCTAACATCTTTGCTGTTCTTGAGAATAAACCTATTAAATGGCTTGTTACTTGACCTTTTGAATCTTTTAATAAACTTCCATCTCTTTGCCTAATGGTTGTTAAGAATTGGTATAAATACATGTGTGCGTCTATTGCTATCTTTTTGTGAGCTAAGTCTTTGAGTTCTATTTCTTTGGTTTGTACTAGTTGTAGTATTTTTGTTCCCATGAGAATTAGGGAGAAATTAGTGGTATTTAAATCATTCTATCTTCTTGACAACCAAACCTTTAAACTCTTTCTTAAGCATTTCTGCAGCTTTTTTAGTGACTTTTCCTAGTGATAAGTATATAACAGGAAGTTTCTTGTTTTGGCCTTTGATATAGGCTGTAGAAAGGTCGCCTTCATTAGATCTTTTCTTTTTCTTAGCACAACAATAATAATCAACAGATCCAATTGCTGCTGGGATACTAATCACTAAATCAACTTCACCTTTTTTAATAATATCATACTCTTTGATCTTCATTTCATGTGATTTTAAATATTCTCTAACTTTTACAAAGAATTCATCTTTTTCTTTTTCAACTCTTTCAGAAACAGGTACTATTGTTCTTTGTGTTGTTGCTTTTACTGATTCTTTTCCTGATTTTAACATTTCTAATTGTGATCTTTCTTTTCTAATCTCTGCCATCATACCCATTAGTTCTTGTCTTTGTTTTTGCATTTCTTTTTGTTGTTCTAAGAATTCTTTTCTTTGTTTTTCTAGTGCTTTTTGTTCTTGTTCAATTGTTTTGTGAAGTTCTTTTTCTAATTGTTCTTTTTCTTTAAGTAATTTCCTTTCTTTTGCTTTTATTTCTTTTTGTTTTTCTAAAAGGTTATCAGAAATCTTTTTTGGTTCTTTTTCTGTAACTGGCTTAGGTTTAGTTTTTTCTATTACTTTCTTAGATTGTATTTTTTCTTCAAATTCAGCATGTACTTCTTTAATAGGCACTTTTTCTTTTTTAAGTATTGGTTTTGCTTCTGATTTTGGTTTCTTTATTGTTAACATTTGTTTAATTATCTTTTGTGCTTCTATATTATCTAATAAAAAGTATTTCCAAAATATTTCCTTTTGATTATTAAAATTGACAACCAATGATACAGCAAAGTCTTTTATATTTCTAAGTGTTGCTTTTGTTATGTTGTCAACTTCCTTTTCTCTAATTATTTTTTTTTGTTTTAACAAATCAAATGTTTTCTTTTCTCTTGGATTTAATCTTTCTGAGAATTCTTCTAATTTTGGTTTTTGAGAATCAGTATAATATAAAGGTGATGTACCTATCTTCATATAACTAAATTGTATCTTTTTTTTAGAAATTAGTTCAGATAAGTATGCACCTGCATATATTGTGTTAATTTTGAAATGTTTTGCTACTTTAATTGATAACAAAGGGCCACTTTTTTTTACAAATTCCAGTACATCATCAGCAGTAACTACCATGTGTTTTCAGAAATATTGGTATTTTATAAAGATTTCTATACTATAAGATTATGGTCTTTTCCATGCAACTTCCCAATAAGTAACATCTCCTTCTTCATATTAAATAAGGTATAATTATAACACAATAAACCTTTTAAATGCTTTATGTTTTCTATTTGAAAAGCAACAATTTTGATTAAAAATGACTGATAAATATTATATTATGTATAATCCATTAACATTTAATTTAATGGATATATTGGGAAATTGCTCTACTTCATTAGATTTGCTTTCATATTTATCAGGTTTAGATACATCTAAATTAAGTGCTGGGAATTATTTGGATTTTTTAAGCCTAGATTTGAGTAAACAAAGAAAAGGTATGGTTGAAACATTAGGTGTTGAAAGTTATGCTGCCCAGTATATTGCAAACCAAATTGTTAAAATAGATACTGATGCAAGAGTTATTTTAGCAGATGGAAAAAGGCGAAATTTACAAGATATAATCAAAGAAAATGGTAAACCGGATGCTGTTTTTATTACTTCTATGAGCTCAAATTTTCCAACTGTTATTGCTAATGTTATTCCTTTAAATTTTGCTAAAATTCCTGTTATTATTGGTGGAATACATGCATCTACTAGTCCTGATGATGTTGACACATTTATAAAATCCAATGTCCCTTATCCAGAATTAGTTTCCCAAGTTAAAGGAGGGGGAGATTCTGAAGTAATAAGTGAGATATTATTTGATCTAGAAGAAAAAGTACTAAAATCAGAATATATTGGAAATAAAACAATTGAAGATGGTGTTTGGGGACAAGATAATATAGATAATCTACCTCCTATGAAATTAAAACTATTGAAAAAAGTACCAATTATTGGGAGATTTATAGCAAATAGTTTTAGAATGAATCCTATAACTCCTTATTTAGGTTGTCCTTATTCATGTAATTTTTGTTCTATATCAACTATTCCCAAAAATCAAAGGCAATTTGTATCAAGGTCTCCTGAAGATTTTGTTTCTGAATTAAAAAACTTTCAAAAAAATGGTACTAATTTTAATAATCGTTTTTTCTTTTTTCTTCCTGATAATCTACTTTTAGGTGGGAAGAAATTAGAAGAGATATTGGATAAAATTATTGATAGTGATCTCAAAATAAATTATGCTTCACAAATTTCTATTGAAGTTGCAAACAATGAAAATTTATTGGAAAAGTTAAGATTGTCAGGTGCAACTCATTTTTTTATTGGTTTTGAATCTTTAGATATAAAAAATCTTGAATATATTGGGAAGAACATGGTAAAAGATGTTAAAAAATCAGGTTTGACTTTGTCAGAATATTATACTAAACAAATAAAAAAGATTCAAGATAAGGGAATATCAGTTCATGGTGCATTTATTTTTGGTTTACCTTATGATTATTATAATTCTTCTAATAATCATACTGGTATAGATATTGGTAATTTTTGCATAGAAAACCACATAGGATTACAACCATGTTCATTAACAGATTTGCCTGGTTCAAAAAATTATCTTGAAAGTGTAAAAAAAGGAACTTTTCTTTATGGTCAGCCAGGAACAATGGATCATTTATTATCTTACTGTGTTTCTGATTTAACTGAAATGAATAGGACTCCTCCAAAATTATTATTTGAAAGTCCTTTACTTGTTTTTTATATGGCATATCAGGCTATACAAAAAGTAGGTTTGATAAACAATACTTTGTCTAGTGCTTTATTTACTATGAAGAAATCTTTTTTAAATCTAACAAAAAAAGGTAATGTATCTTTTAAAGAAAAATTGATTGATGCTTTTTATGCTTTTGTTGCACCATTGGTTGTAAGTCAATATAAAGAACATGGTGAAGCAATTGCTTATTCAAGGAATGGAATAAAAGGTTCTTTTGAAAGACTTTATAATCTGGAAAAGAATGATTGTATAAAAGAATTATTAGGGGATTATGTCAAGAAATTTATGTAACTAAGGTCTTTTCCAGGCAACTTCCCAATAAGTAACATCGCCTTCTTCATCAACTACACCAATAAGAAGTC
>CAXGTL010000021.1:0-20125 GCA_964012725.1 Candidatus Woesearchaeota archaeon | reverse complement strand
AAAAAGAAAAAACAAGCTCCTAAAGCTGTCACAGAGTGTCATATGTGTGGTTCAGAAGAGTTTGAGAAACTAGGTAAAGATAAGTATTGTAAGAAATGTGGTGCTGTGTTCTGATGAATAAAGATAATAAGGATAAACAAGAGAAAAGTGAAAAACAAGATAATCAAAAAAATAATAAAAGAAAACATAATAAGAAAAGTACTGGTATCACTGTAAAGAAAGCAGATAATTTCTCAGAGTGGTACACACAAGTATGTTTACAGCAAGGTGCTAACTTAGTTGATCTTAGGTATGGTGTTCAAGGTTTTGTTGTTCACATGCCGTATGCAATGAAAATCATAAGAAGAATTTATGATTTACTAGATGAAGAACTTGAAAAAGATGGACACGAACCTTTCCTGTTCCCAACTGTGATTCCTAAAGCAAATCTTATGAAAGAACAAGAACATGCTGGATTTGTGCCTGATGTGTACTGGGTAACAACAGCAGGAACTGAAAAACTTGATAAACCATTAGCTCTTAGACCTACAGGTGAGACTGCTTTATATCCAATGTATTCTTTATGGATAAGAAGTTATAAAGATCTTCCATTTAAAAGATATCAAACAAGAATAACAGTTTATAGAAATGAAAAAACAACTAGACCTTTCCTACGTGGTAGAGAATTTATGTTTTTTGAATCACATGATGTGTTTAGAACTCATAAAAATGCTTTAAAACAAATAAAAACAGACATGAAAATCATGGACAAAGTTGTATGGAAAACATTAAAATTACCTTTTATATTTTTTAAAAGACCTAAATGGGACAAATTCTTAGGAGCAGAAGATACATTTGCATCTGACACATTAATGCCTGACGGAAAAAGAAACCAAATGTCGTCAACACATGATTTAGCACATAATTTTGCAAAACCATTTAATGTAAAATTCAAAGATAATGATGGTGAAGACAAGTATGGATGGCAAACTTGTTTTGGTCCTGGTATTTATAGAATAATGGCTTCATTAATTGGTATACTTGGAGATGATCAAGGTTTAATATTACCTACTGCTGTAGCTCCTATCCATGTTGTAATTATACCTATCATGTTCAAAGGAAAAGAAGATTTAGGTAAAGATATTTTAAATTATTGTCAAGATATTAAGAAATCTTTAGGTAAGAAATTAAATGTTTTTATTGATGATTCTATTGATGAATCTCCTGGTTTTAAATATAATAAATATGAAATGTTAGGAGTGCCTGTTCGTCTTGAGATAGGTGGCAGAGAAATGAATGAAAACAAAATTACTTTAGCTAGGCGTACAAGCAAAGAAAAAGTTAAAGTTAGTTTACATGATTTAAAGAATGAAATCAAGAAACAACTTAAGTTAGTTGATAATGAAATTGAAGCTAAATCTTCTGAATATTTTAAAGATAATACAAAAGAAGCAGAAACTTTTGATGAAGTTAAGAAAATTATTGAAGAATATAGAGGTTTTATCAAAGTTCCGTTCTGTTCAATTGGTTTTGATGGAGAAAAATGTGCAGATGTTCTGAAAGCTGAGACTTTTGGTGGATATGTGTCTGGAATAAAATACAAAAAGCCTGAGAAAGTTAAGAAAGGACAGAAATGTGTTGTTTGCGGAAAGAAAGCAAAGCATATTGTGTATGTTTGTAAGAGTTATTGATTCTAAATTATCGAAATATTTATATACTATAGCAACCTATATACTTACTATGGCGACAACAACTATACAAGTCAGCACTGAACTTGTTAATAATCTAAAAACAAGGAGGATGTATGATAAAGAAAGTTATGAAGATATTATTTGGGATTTATTAGAGGATTCTATGGAACTATCAGAAGAAACAAAAAGAGATATTAAACAAGCTGAAAAAGAATTCAAAGAAGGTAAAACAGTTACACTTGCTGAAGTTAAAAAAAAGTTAGGATTATAAAATGTATGATGTTGAGTTGTCAAAGATTGCTGAAAAACAACTTTATAAACTCAATAAAGATTTACAAATTAGAATTATTTCTACGCTTGAAAGATGCAGAGTAAGACCTTATGTACATGTTAAAAAGTTAGTAAGTAGTTCTTATTTTAGATTAAGAGTTGGTAAATATAGGATAATTATAGATATTATACAAAATAAATTAATTGTTTTTGTTATTAAAATAGAACATAGAAAAAAGATATATAAGCATTAGATTTTAGTAACATTTATACAATAAAAATTAAACATTTTTAAGTATAAACCTTTTTCCAAAAGATTTATAAACAACTCCTTCCTAACAACATATATAATTCTCAATAAGAGGTAAAGAGAATGGAAAATACTCTAAAGACTGGTACTACAACTATAGGAATCGTATGTAAAGACGGCATAATATTAGCTGCTGATAAAAGAGCTACTGCTGGATACTTAGTTGTGAACAAAAAAGAACAAAAAATACATGAAGTTTCTAATAACATGGCACTTACAACTGCTGGTACTGTTTCTGATATTCAGCTTATGGTAAAATTAGTAAGAGCTGAGATCAAGCTAAAATCAATCAGAGTTGACAGAGAACCAACTGTAAAAGAAACAGCTAATTTATTAGCAGGACTTGTATACCAAAATATAAGAAAATTCTCAACAATACCAGGAATTTCACACTTTTTATTTGCAGGTGTTGATAAAACTGGTTTTACTCTTTATGATATTTTTCCAGACGGATCATTGTCAAAGCACGATGATTATACATGCTCAGGATCTGGGTCAGTTTATGCATATGGTGTTCTTGAAACATTGCATAGCAAAGATATAACAATTGACCAAGGTATAAAATTAGCATTAAAAGCAATAAATGCTGCAATGCAAAGAGATATTGCATCTGGAAATGGTATAGATATTTTAACTATTACAAGCACAGGTGTCAAAAGAGTTATGGAAAGAGAACTTGACACTAGATTAAAAGAATAAAGATATTTAGGCCAACTAAATACATACAAAGAATAAAGCATTCTACATAAGTAGGTGAAACAACTTGCCAGACATACTTAAAGAAATTAAAAAACTTTTACCACATGGAAAAATTAGTGACATTAGTTTTGAAGCTGCAAACATAGTAGTATATACAAAAGATAAAGAATATTTCTTAGATAATAAAGGAACAATTAAAAAAGTAGTTGATGAATTTAAGAAAAGAATAGAACTAAGACCAGATCCTGCTATTAGTTTAGAAATTGAAAAAGCTGAAAAATTAATTAAAAAGATTATTCCAAAGGAAGCAAAAGTTTCTGACATTATATTTGATTCACAAAGATCAGAAGTAATAATTCATTCTGAAAAACCTGGTTTAGCAATTGGAAAACAAGGTTCATTATTACGTGAAATCAGATCAAAAACATTGTGGGTTCCACTTATCAAAAGAACACCTTCAATAAGATCAAAATTAATTGAAAACATAAGAGCAGTTCTTTATCAAAATTCTGATGAAAGAAGAAAGTTTCTTAACAAAGTTGGACACAGAATTTATGATGGTTGGATTCGTGGAAGAAAACAAGAATGGGTTAGAGTTTCTTATTTAGGCGGTGCTAGAGAAGTTGGTAGATCATGTTTATTATTACAAACACCTGAATCAAGAGTACTTTTAGACTGTGGATTAAATGTTGCATCTGAACAACATGCATATCCATTTTTAGAAGCACCTGAATTTAATATTGGTGATCTTGATGCTGTAATTGTTACACATTCACATGTTGACCATAGTGGAATGGTTCCATATCTTTTTAAGTATGGTTACAAAGGTCCAGTATATTGTACATTACCAACACGTGATGTAATGTCTTTGCTTCAGTTAGATACTGTAAAAATTATGAAAAATGAAGGAAAAAATCCTATTTATGATACAGACCATATCAAAGAAATGGTTAAACATACTATTTGTTTAGATTATGAAGAAGTTTCTGATATAACACCTGATGTAAGACTGACTTTGTATAATGCTGGACATATTTTAGGTAGTGCAATGGCACACCTTCACATAGGTAATGGTTTACATAATGTTGTTTATACTGGTGACTTAAAATTTAACAGAACTCAGTTATTAGAAGGAGCAGCAACTAAGTTTCCTAGAATGGAAACATTGATGATGGAATCTACATATGGTGGAAGAGATAATGTACTTTTACCGAGGTCAGAAGCAGACAAAAGATTAAAACAAGGAATAACTGAAACTATAAAAAGAGGAGGAAAAGTTTTAATGCCTGTACTTGGTTCTGGTAAAGCACAAGAATTAATGATGATGATTGAATCAATGGTAAGAGATAAAGAAATAGCACCAGTGCCTGTATACATTGATGGAATGGTATGGGACATTACTGCAATACATACTGCATATCCTGAGTTTTTGAATCGTCAAATTACTAAACAAATATTTCATAAAGATAATAATCCTTTCTTATCACCAATATTTAGAAGAGTTGGATCACAAAAAGAACGTAAAGAATTAATATTAGAAAAAAATCCTTGCATTATCTTAGCAACATCAGGTATGCTTGTAGGTGGTCCATCAGTTCAGTACCTTAGAGAGTTAGGTGGAGATAAAAAACATTCACTTATATTTTCATGTTACATGGGAGAAGGTTCTTTAGGTAGGAGAATCCAAAGAGGCGAAAGAGAGATTGCATTTAGATCAGGACAAAAAACTGATGTTCTTCAAATTAAAATGGAAGTACATGCTTCTCTTGAAGTTAGTAATCATGCAGATAGAAAGGAATTAATGGCTTTTGTTCAAAGATGTATTCCAAAGCCTAAGAAAATAGTTCTTAACCACGGTGAAAATTCAAGATGTTTAGACTTAGCTTCTTCATTACATAAACAGTTTAGATTAGAAACTAATTGTCCAAGGGATTTGGAAGCTATTAGGTTGAAATAATAATAAAAAAATAGGTGATTATTATGAATAAAGAAAAAAGTATGTTAATACTTATATTAATTATCTTAATTAGTTGTTTTGTTCTTGCTCAACCTGTTAAAATCAAAGATAATGTAATAAAATATGATGTTGAAAAAAATCATGCAGTATATCTTTTTGATGATCATGGCAATTCTAAGATAGGTGTGAGAAATCTTATTAATAATGAAATTGTTTATGATAATAAAAGTATAGGTATTGGTTTTTATTCTAATAATATTGCAATAAAAAATGGAAAAGTGTATTGGTATTCTGATAGAGATAAAAAAGATCATGAAGATCAAGAAAATCCTGATTTTTTGTATAATTCATATGCGTACAGAGCAATGGCAAGGGTTGGTAAAGTTAATGATTTATCAAATAATCATAAACTCTTTTGGGTAGGACACAAAACAAGAATATTTCCTATAAATTGTAATGAATACAGTAGTGCTAATTTTGATGAAGAATGTTATTTTATACTTGATAGAATTGATTATGATGGAGGCACTTATGCATATGGAAGACCAATAATATATTGGTATGAATATCCTAAGACTGAAGAAGGACAAGTTTTTGTAATGGGAAAACAAATAGAAAATAATAAAGTAGATGAATTAGGTATTAGTTTAAAAGATTATGAAAGAGACCTTTATGTTGATGATGATTATATTTATTGGGCTGGTAAAGTTAATTATTCAACAAGAATTAATGTTGAGCTTGAAAAACAACCAGATCTTTTATTAAAACCAAAGTTTACAAGTGAAAAATTTTCTTTTGCAAATAAATTTCAAAGATATTATTGGTACACAGCCGATGATAATAAAGCAGTGTTTTTAGTTGATGAAAGAGATGAAGGATTTTGGTTATATGATTTGAATACTGACAAAATAAAGAAAATATTGTCAGTGGATGGATCATTAGCTCATTTAAATTATTATTATCTTTATCTTAAAGATGATATGTTAGTATTTACTAGAAGTGGAAAAAATAAAGGAATTTATATGTGTGATGTAAATGATTGTAAATCAAGTTTAGATAAGTTAACAAGCGATGTCAAAAATCCTCAAGAAATTAAATTAGAAAATGGTAAAGTTTATTATTTAGATAATATTAGAGTTGATGATAGACTCAGAACTTTAGGAAGTTTGTATTATATTGATCTAGAAGGTTCTTCAGATATTGAAGTTATGAGTAAAGAATTTGGTTCTAATATTATGGAAATTAGTGAAATTACACAAATACAATCAACAACACCTGAATCAGTAAAAAGTATTAGTAATGATGTAATATCAGATAAAGCAAAATCTAATATTGATGATGTTAAAACAGCATTAGATGATGGTTTAGTTGAACCATTGCCTGTTACAAAAACATACACTGGATATGAAATTATATCTGAAACAGGTGAAAAGATTGATGCCACATTAATAACAATAGAGATTAAAGCTTTGAAAACAATGTATGATATTGTTTTAATTGAATCCATACCTAAATCATATGCACAGTCAATTGATGATATCAAGTTTATTGGTATCCAACCTATAGAAATACTACAAGCAGATCCAATTGTTAAGTTTTACTTTAAAAAAATGAATGCTGGTGAGAAAAAAGAAATAAAATATGTAGTTCCAGAAAAAGTGGTTAAACCAGAAGCTAAGTCAATTACTGTTTATGATACTCAAGGCGGTTCATGGTTAACAAAGCTTTGGATGTGGTTTGTTGGGTTGTTTGTTTAGTTAATTTGTTTATGTTAAAATAGGCTTTTTTTAGTTAAAATAAGGTTAATGTGGACCCCTTAAAATCAACAATTCAATAGTTATAGAGCTTCTAAAGGCCTTTTAGCAACGATAGCTTTATATAGGTGTAGCTATTCTTTTTTAATATAATTCTCGAGGAGAAGTATAAAAACTAGTTTATAATATGACACAAGAAAATCAAAAACAGGAAATAGAAAATAAAGAACAAGGTAAAGAAAATACTAAACAAAATGGTTATACAGCTGATAGCATCAAATTATTAGAAGGCCTTAAAGCAGTTCAGATGAGACCTGCCATGTATATTGGAAGCACAGGAATAAAAGGTTTGCATCACTTAGTGTATGAAGCTGTTGACAATGCAATAGATGAAGCATTAGCAGGATTCTGTGACAAAGTTATTGTTATAATTCATAAAGATGGATTTGTATCTGTTATTGATAATGGAAGAGGAATTCCAACAGATATTCATCCTAAATTAAAAATGCCAGCTGTTCAAGTTGTTATGACAAAATTACATGCTGGAGGTAAGTTTGATAATGATACTTACAAAGTTTCTGGAGGTTTACATGGTGTTGGTATTAGTGTTGTAAATGCTTTATCAGAAAAACTTATTGTTAAAATTAATAGAGATGGTAAAATTTATCAACAAGAATATTCAAAAGGTAACCCAACATCTAAATTAGAAGTAATAGGTGATACAGAAGAAACAGGAACAGTTGTTACATTTTTACCTGACAAAGATATATTTGAAACAACTGAGTTTCATTTTGATATATTATCATCTAGACTAAGAGAGTTAGCTTTCCTAAACAAAGGATTAGACATAACAATAACAGACGAAAGAACAGAAAAAGAACATAATTTCAAATATGAAGGAGGAATTGTTCAGTTTGTTGAATTTCTTAATAAAAATAAAAATTCATTACACAAAACTATATACTTTGAAAAGGAAAAAAATGATATACAAATAGAAGTATCAATGCAATATAATGATTCTTATAGAGAAAACATATTTTCATTTGCAAATAATATTAACACATTAGAAGGTGGTACACATTTATCAGGATTTAAAACTGCTTTAACAAGATCAATTAATAATTATCTTGACAAAGCAAAAATGAATGGTTTTAAATTGTCAGGTGATGATGTAAGAGAAGGTTTGTCATGTGTAATAAGCGTCAAAATTAAAGATCCACAATTTGAAGGACAAACAAAAACTAAATTAGGGAATTCAGAAGTAAAAGGTATAGTGGATTCAATTGTTTTTTCTGGATTATCAACATATTTTGAAGAAAATCCAAACATTTCAAAAGCAATTATAGCTAAATGTATGACTGCTGCAAAAGCTAGAGAAGCTGCACGTAAAGCACGTGAGCTTACTCGTAGAAAAGGAATATTAGAAGGTAGTCATTTACCAGGTAAGTTAGCAGATTGTTCTAATTCAGATCCTGCAAAATGTGAAATATATCTTGTTGAAGGAGATTCTGCAGGTGGTTCGGCCCGCCAGGCAAGAGATAGACATTATCAAGCAATTTTGCCATTAAAAGGTAAGATTCTTAATGTTGAAAAAGCTAGACTTGACAAAGTTATTAATAATAATGAAATTGCTACAATTATAACTGCACTTGGATGCAGTATTGGTGATGATTTTAATATTGCAAAATTACGTTATCATAAAATAATTCTTATGTGTGATGCTGATGTAGACGGTAATCATATCACTACATTACAACTTACATTCTTTTATAGATATATGAGAGATATAATTGAAAAAGGATATTTGTACATTGCAATGCCTCCACTTTATATGATTAAAAAAGGCAAAGCTAAGTATTTTGCATATAATGAAGTTCAAAAAAATAAAGTTCTAGAATTAGTTGGTGGTATAGAAGGTGTACATATTCAACGTTACAAAGGTCTTGGTGAAATGAATCCTGGTCAGTTATGGGAAACAACAATGAATCCTGATAGAAGAATGTTGAAACAGGTTACAATCGAAGATGCAGTTGAAGCAGATAAGATGTTTACTATTCTAATGGGTGAGTTTGTTGAGCCTAGAAGAAAGTTTATACAGGATAATGCTAAGGAAGTTGGAGAGCTGGATGTTTAGTTAAGTTTTTATACTTCTTTATTATTTTATATTAATATGGACTACCTAGCACACGCACTATGGAGCATCATTATCTTTCATAAAACAAAAAAGATAAAGTGGGCTGTGTTATTTGGACTATTGCCTGATTCTTTGTCATGGATGATTTATATGTTTTATAATTTATTGTTCAATGGCTTTCAAAGGGGAGCTCCTCACCTAGAGTCTATACCAGACTGGGTCTTTACATTATATGGATTGTCACACAGCATTATTATTTGTGCAATTGTTTTTGGTATTGTTTATTTAATATTAAAGAAAGTTCCACTCTATATGTATGCATGGCCGGTTGCAATAGTTATGGACATTCCAACGCATAGCAAAGAGTTTTTACCAACACCATTCTTATGGCCATTTAATGTATATTTTGATGGTATTAGCTGGGGCAATCCTTGGTTTATGTTAGTGAACTACAGCCTTATTGGGATTGGTTTGGTTTGGGTTTATAAGAATCTGAAAAAGAGAAAGAATTCTGTTTAAATATTTTATATTTCTATTAATTGATTATAGTTTATGTTCTTTTATTTCAAAATATAAGTATATTTATAAGTAATATTACAAGTAAATAAGATAATAGAAAGATTTATATATTAGTTAGTATTTAAATAAGATATATTATAAGTATTTATGTTAAAGGAGCAAGATTGTTTTGTTGCAATTGATTTCAACCCCCTAAAACCGAATTCAAAAATTCTATGCAGCAAACAATTATTTGCTCTTTTTTTATTTTAAAACGAGGTGAAACTCATGGCTAAGAAAATAAAAAAACAAACTGCTCTTGACAAATTTTTGAAAGTTTTAGGTGTAATTGGTATAATCTTAGGAGTTGTTGGTATCCTAATTTTACTTTGGAAAATTTTAATAGGAATATAAAAAATGATAACAATTAGATATTTACTTAATTCCATTGCATTTATTTTGACAATTTTCTTAGTTTTATATGGATTAAATAAAGGATTTGATTTAGTAGAATTGTCTGTTCATGTGATTTATTTTGCTGTTATTATAATTACTTTATTATTAAATTTGTTTGAAAAAAAATAACAGAAATTCAATGAATTTCTGAACATAAAAAACTTAGGTTTTCGATATGACTACTGAAATTAGAAGAAAATTATACAAGCGTGGAAGTAGTTATGAGACTACAATCCCTATGCCATTGTTATTTGCTTTAGACAAAACACAAAAACATAATGTTATTTTCAAGTTTGATCCCGATTCTAATAAGTGGTATGTTAAGTTTGAACAAAATACTGCTGATAAAAAAGAGGTTACTAAAAAAAGAAGAGGAAGGGGAAAAAAGAGGAAATAAAAAAGAGGTTCATAACTCACTAAGAAAACCACAACTATTGCCTTAGGGCGGGTGGTTGGGGGAAAGGATTGGTGGGTTTCACAGTCCTATAGGATAAAAAGTTTGGCGGAAAACTTTTCCAGTGAGGGGTGATAGAGCTGCAAATTGCTCTATTCTCGCTGGTTTTTTTATATTTATACAAGGAAGAGAGGGATATATCATGAAAATCATATTACACGGAGCTGCACAAGAAGTAGGAAGAAGTTGTGTTGAAGTTAGAACTAAGAACAACAAAATATTGTTTGATTCAGGAATAAAAATAGGATTAGAAGGCGAAGGTTTAGAAGAAACTGGTTCTGAATATCCTGTAATTAAAGATGTTGACAAGGTAAACTTAGTTTTGCTTAGTCATGCTCATCTTGATCATTCAGGTGCATTACCTTTATTCAATTACATGGGAATGGATGCTAATATTTATTGCACCAGTATGACTAAATTTTTATGTAAACTATTATTAAGAGATTCATTAAAGATTGAAATCTTAAATGAAAGAAATCCTGCTTATAATAAAGAAAATATAATAAATGTTCTTGACCAAATGATGAATGTTAATTATAGAAAAAAAAATGTATTTAATGATTGTGAATTTAAATTCTTTGATGCAGGGCACATACCTGGAAGTGCATGTATATTATTAAAAGTTGACGGGAAAACTTTACTTTACACTGGAGATTTTAACACAAATGAATCAATGTTAATGCCAAGGGCTGATGTTAATTATGGAGAAAAGATTGATATTTTAATATGTGAATCTACATATGGGGATAGAAATCACCCAGATAGACAAAAACAAAAAGCAGATTTCTTAAACACTATTAAAAGAACATTAGAAAAAGGTGGTTCTGTTATAGTTCCAGCATTTGCAGTAGGAAGAGCACAAGAAATATTATTAATATTAAGTGAACTAAAAACTAGAGTTCCAATTTATTTAGACGGAATGGCTAAAAAAGTGTATAGCAAAATTCTGCGTGAAGAAAAGTTTACAAAAAACATACATAAATTAAGAAAATTTGATAATAAAGTTAAGTTTATCAAAGGTTTTAAACGAAGACAGGATGCAATAAAAAAACAAGGCATATTTGTTACAACTTCTGGTATGGTTTCAGGTGGACCAGTTATTGAATATATTAAATATCTATGGCATGATCCAAATAATGCAATATTATTAACAGGGTACCAAGCAGAAGGCACTGGTGGAAGAGCTTTGCTTGAAACTGGTTCTATGTTTTTAGATGGTAATAAAGTTCATGTAAAATGCCTGGTTAAAAAATACGATTTTTCAGCACATGCTGGATTAAAAGGTTTGAAAAAGTATATTATGAAGATTAAACCAAAAGTTTTGGTTTTGAACCACGGAGATCCTGGAGCAGAAGGTAATTTAGCTTCATGGGCTAAATCAATGGGAATGACTGTTCATGCTACTAAGAAGAATGAAGTTATTGTTGTTAAGTGAAAAGTAGTTTAGGATTATAATTATTATAATTATTATTATTATTATTATTATTATTAAAAAAAGAGGTTATCCAGTGAGTGAAAATTATTATGCACTGAAAATAAACAAAGTTTTTGAATTATTAAAAAGTTCAAAAACAGGTTTAACTAGTTCTGATTCTAAAAGAAGATTGCAAAAGTATGGCCCTAATGAACTAGAAAAAGGTAAGAAGATAAGTGCTTTTCAAATATTTGTTAACCAGTTTAAGAATGCATTAATTCTTTTATTAATAGGTGCTGGAGTTCTTTCTTTATTTTTAGGAGAAACTGTTGAATCAATTGCAATGTTTGGCATAGTATTATTAAACGCAATACTAGGTTTTGTGCAAGAGTTTAGAGCAGAAAAAGCAATTGAAGCATTACAAAAAATATCTGCACCAACTGCAAAAGTTTTGCGTAATGGTAAACAAATAAAGATTGCTGCTAAAGATGTTGTTCCTGGTGATATATTATTATTAGAAGAAGGAGACATAGTTCCAGCTGATTCAAGAATCTTTGAATCACATAGTATGCAAATTGATGAAGCATGTTTAACAGGTGAATCTGTTCCATCAAAAAAAATAATTACTCCATATAAAGTAGGCACTTCTATTGCTAGTCAAGAAAATATGGCTTTTATGAGTACAATTGTTACATATGGTAAAGGAAGAAGTATTGTAACTGGTACTGGTATGAATACTGAATTTGGTAAGATTGCAAAATCATTAGAAACAACTGTAGAAACAAAGACTCCGTTACAAACTAAGTTTCAACAAATGGCAAAACAAATAGGAATCATATCTCTTGGATTAATCTTGATTGTGTTTGTTGCAGGAATTTGGCAAGGAGCAATGAGCTGGGCTGAGATGCTTTTGGTTGCACTTGCATTAACAGTATCAACAATACCTAATTCATTGCCAGTGATTGTAACTGTTGGATTATCTGTTGGTACAAAAAAACTTGCAAAAAAGAACATGTTAATAAGAAAACTACCTGCAGCTGAAAGTTTAGGTGCTGCAACTATAATCTGTTCAGATAAAACAGGTACAATTACAAAGAATCAAATGACTGTTACAGATGTTTATTTTGATAATAAAAAAATAAAAGTTACAGGTAGTGGTTATAACCCAGTTGGTGATTTTTTAGTTAATAGTAAAAAAATAAGTGCTAAGAATTTAGAATTACTTCTAAGAATTGGTTATCTTTGTAATAATGCAAAATTAAATAAAAAAGCAAATAAGTATAAAGTTGTAGGAGATCCTACTGAAGGTTCTTTAATAGTTCTTGGTAAAAAAGCTAAACTTGAAGAAGAATATATGCACAAACATTTTACTTTAGTAGAAGAATTACCTTTTGATTCTAATAGAAAAAAGATGAGTGTTATATTTAAAAATAAAATTAATAATAAAAATGAAGCTTATGTAAAAGGAGCTCCTGATTTATTAGTTCAAGTGTGTGACAGAATTTATGAAAATGGTAAAATTAGAAAAATAACTAAAAAAGATAAAAATA
Organism: Candidatus Woesearchaeota archaeon; assembly: GCA_964012725.1. GTDB lineage: Archaea > Nanobdellota > Nanobdellia > Woesearchaeales > CAXGTL01 > CAXGTL01. The sequence goes on along the minus strand of CAXGTL010000021.1, from coordinate 6,959 downwards.
ATGTTCTTAAAATGAATAATGCTTATGCAAGCAATGCTTTACGTGTTCTTGGTATGGCATATAAAGAAGTTAAAACAACAAAATATAGTATAGATAATATTGAAAAAGGTTTAATATTTATTGGATTGGTTGGAATGATTGATCCACCTAGAGAAGAAGTGAAGAAATCTATTAAACAGTGTCAAACTGCTGGAATCAAAGTTATGATTATCACTGGAGACCATTCTGTTACTGCAAAAGCTGTTGCTGAAAAGATTGGATTGTTTAAAAAAGGTGATTTAGTGTTAAGTGGCGAAGAAATGGAAAAATTGAGTGATTCTGAGCTTGAGAAAAAGATTGATAAAATAAGAATCGTTGCAAGGGCTCTACCAATACAAAAATCAAGAATAGTTAATGCTCTTCAAAAAAGAGGACATGTAGTTGCAATGACTGGTGATGGTGTTAATGATGCACCTGCACTGAAAAAAGCTGACATTGGAATTGCAATGGGTATAACAGGAACAGATGTTTCTAAAGAAGTTTCAGATACAACATTAGTGGATGATGATTTTTCTTCAATTGTGACTGCAATTGGAATAGGTAGAAATATTTATGACAAAATGATTAAGTCTGCTAAATATTTATTATCATGTAATGCAGGCGAAGTTACAGCAGTATTAATTGCAGTTCTGCTTAAGTTCCCTTTACCATTATTACCATTACAGATCTTGCTTATGAGTCTTCTTACAGATGATCTTCCTGCATTAGGTTTGGGATTAGAGTCTGCTGAAGAAGGTATAATGAAGCGAATGCCTCGTAATCCTAAAGAAAAACCAATTACAACTAAGATGTTGATCTCAATATTAGTATTTGGATTAATAATGGGCTTAGGTACATTATTTGTATTTAATCAGTATAAAGATATTAATTTAGTTAAAGCACAAACAATGGCATTCTCAACATTAGTAATGTTTCAGATGTTTGCTGTCATGAGTAGTAGGTCTTTATTGCCTAGTTTTAAGAAACTGAATCCATTTTCTAATCTTTGGTTAATTGGAGCAGTGAGTATTTCATTGATTGTTCAAGCAATTGTTATTTATTGGAGACCAATGCAGATAGTATTTGGTACAACTGGTTTGGTTTGGATGGATATTGGTAAGATATTGATAGTTTCATTCCTAGGGTTTGTGATGATGGAAGTGAGTAAGTTTGCGTTGAAGATTGGTAATGGTAAAGCTAAAGCTTAAATACAATTCTCCACTCCCATCAAACATGAAACTTAAATCTATTAAAAAAGATATTCCTGCAGAGCTGTACAAGGTTCTTGACAAGTGTAAGATTGTTGAATTACGTCCTTGTCAAAAGAAAGCAATTAAATCTGGTTTATTAGATGGTAAGAACTTACTTATATGTACACCAACTGCATCTGGTAAAACATTGATTGCAGAATTAGGTGGATTAAAGTCTATACTTGATCAAAGAGGAAAAGCTGTGTATATAGTTCCACTAAAATCATTGGCTTTGGAAAAGTATAAAGATTTTAAGAAAAAGTATTCTCATCTATGCAATGTAGGTGTTGCAATTGGTGATCTAGATAAAAGAGATGATTATTTGTCCAACTATGACCTTATTATATGTACTTCTGAGAAGCTTGATAGTTTGATTAGGCATCATGCTGCATGGCTTCAACACGTTGGAGTTGTTGTTATAGATGAAATACATTTATTAAATGATATTGGTAGAGGTCCTACATTAGAAATTCTTATTACTATTCTTAGAAGATTGTTAAAGAATGTTCAAATCATTGGTTTGAGTGCTACAATTGGTAATCCTAAGGAATTAGCTGCTTGGTTGGATGCAAAGTTGGTTATTGATAATTGGAGACCTGTTGAGCTGAAGAAAGGTGTTATGTTTGATGGTAAGGTTAAGTATTATTAAAACAATAACCCACTCACCAAACCAGACTCAATTATAATATTCAACAAAGTAGTTGCATTTGTCATTACAATGATAACTAAGATTAAGATTGGTGTTAGTACTGCAACCAAAGCTTTCCATGGCTTTAGATGGAACTGAGTTCTTATTATCTTGTATGCTACTGTCATGCACCAGATTTCTAATAATAATGATATGATTAATGCGATCTTTGTTGTTGATAGTTTATTGATTAAAAAACTTATCCCAACAATTAATTGTGCATAGCCCCATGGCCTGTATAGGTTTGTAAAATTTGTTTTTGATTTAAAGAATAAAGCTACTAAATACATAATAGATGCAACAATGTATGTAAGAAGAATTGCTTCAACAAACCAACCAATTGCTGACATTGTGTCAAACAAAGCAATGCCTGCGATTAATGACCAGAATCCGAATAAGATTACTGCTAACCATGTTGAGCCGTTGTTTGCTACATTATTGATTGCGTTTTTGTTTAATGCTAATATTGAGAATGATTTTTTTATTTGCTTTATCATATTTTTACCTCTTATTTTTTAATTTTAAAATTAATAAACTTGAATTGTTTCATAACTATCAATAGCTTTAATTGAATATCTTTGTACTTCCATTAAACCTGTTTTTGGATCAATGTCTCTTGCACATAATAAACAAGGTCCCCAATCAGACAAATGTTCTTTTTCAATACCTAAAACATAAATATCTAATCTTCTTTTTGGAATTGCTGGATGTAGTTGTGGCATTGGTTTTAATGGCATTACAACTTCTGCTTTTTGAACAGGTTGTGCTGTAACTGGATATGCTCTTGGCTCAAAGATTTCTAAACCTGATTCTACTTTTTTTAATAATTCTTCTAATTCCATTCTATTCAAACCCCAAGTTTTCTATTATTTTGTCTTTATCAAAGACCTGTAAATCATCATATTCTTGTCCAAGACCTAAGTATAATATTGGTCTTTTTGTGACAAAGCTTACTGATAATGCTGCTCCACCTTTTTCATCAATGTCTGCTTTTGTTAAAACAACTGCATTAATACCAACAGCTGTGTCAAACTTCTTTGCTTGGTCAACACAATCGTTTCCTGTGATTGATTCACCAACAAAAACATTAAGATTAGGAGTTGAAACTCTGATTATCTTTTTAAGTTCATCCATAAGATTAACATTACTATGCATTCTTCCAGCTGTATCAATTAATACTGCGTCTAAGTTATGAGCTTCTGCATATTTGATTGCATCAAATGCAACTGCTGCTGCATCTGCACCATAATCATGTTTAATGACTTTTGTGTTAAGTTTTGTACCATGTTCTTCTAATTGTTGAATTGCAGCTGCTCTAAATGTATCTGCTGCAGCTATTACAGAATTTAAATTATTTTTTTTAAGTAAGTGTGTTAGTTTTGCAATTGTTGTTGTTTTTCCACTACCATTTATACCTAAGAAACATATAACATATGGTTTATTATGTTGTTTTTTATGAAATGTGATTTCATTAATAAGATTGATTTTGTCAACATCGAACAAATCTAAAACACTCTTTTTCAAAGAATTTTGAATAATTTCAGGAATTTTTCCTCTATTAATTGGTTTGTCAACAAGATAATGTTGTAAATCTTTTTTTATTTTTTCAATAACTTCGATTGCAACATTGTTTTCCATTAAACCAACTTCAAGGTCCCAAAATATTTCTTCAAATTGTTTTTCATTTATTCTTTTTGTTACAACTTTTTGTTTAAGTTTTGCAAAGAAACCTTTTGGTTCAGACTCAGGTTCTAATTTTCCTTGTTCTCTTTCTTTTCTTTCCTGATCAAACTTTTCCCTAGTTTCTTTTGCAGTCAAGATATGTTCTTCTGCTTTTTCTTTTTCTTCAACAACCTCATTAATTAGTTCTTGTGCTAAATGTTGTGGAGGTTTTGGTTCTAATTGTTTAAGAATTTGTTTTGCTGTTGGTTTTGGTTTGTCAGTTTTTGCTTTTATTATTTCTATTGGTTTTTTTTCTTGTTTTGTTGGTTTTTTGTCAAAAACTTTTTTAGAAGTATCGTCAATGTCTTTCTTTGCAATTTCTTGTTCTTTTTCTTTTTTTCTTTTTGCAAGTTCATGAATTGTAGGTATTGGTGGTGGTTCTGGCTTTGTTGTTGGTTTGGATTCTTTTTTTTCTTTTTCTTGTTGTTCTTGTGGTTCTTTTTCTTTTCTAGGTTGTTCTTGTGGTTCTTGTTTTTGTTTTTCTTCTTCTTGTGGTTCTTGTTCTATGTCAGAAATCGAAGATTTCTGATCATGCTCAGAAGTTACCACTTCTGACACTTCTTCGATTATCTCTTCCTCTTTACCTTCTTCTTCAATCTTCTGACTAAATTTATTAACTACATTCTTTAGTTTTTCTTTAAGGAATTTAAACATATTAGTTTCACCTATTATTAAGATTGTTGTTGAGCAGCCATTATATCTTGCTGCAATAGTTGTGCTTGAGCAATCATTTTTTGAGCATCATTAGAAAGTCTTATTCTTATATTTTCTAGTTCCTGAAACTGTTCTTGTAATATTTGTTTGGACTCATCAAGAGTTTTGCTTGTAGAAACATTACTTCCAACATTTACATTTAAACTTTTAACATCTTTTAATTCAGCTTTTGCAAATATTCCTGTTACAATTGGTACAAGTATCTCTGTTCCAGTTTTTACTTGCTTAAATTCATCTAATGATTCCAAAGAATGTGATAACTCAGTTAAATGATTTGTTAAAGTCTGTAACTGTGTTTGTACTTTCTTAATTTGTTGGTCTAATAACTGCAATTTCGCATATTTTTGTTGTAATTCTTCTTGTGTCATGTTATCTTATGAGAAAATTAGTTGATTTATAAAGTTGTCGGAAAAATGTATATATAAATTATATATAAAGAAAATCAGATATAATCTTCATTAGGAGCCTTTTCCCACCACTTTTTTAACTCTTCTTTGGCATGCCTAATATCATCACGAATCCAGCCTTGGGAACTATCATATGCTTGTGTTAAGCTATCATACATATCTTTCATTTGTGAACGAGATTCACTTAATTGTTCAGAATTCATATTATTAAATTTGTTCATAGATTGATCAACTTCTGTAATAAGCTTTGCATGATACTGAACTTGTTGTAATTCTTGTTGTTGTTTTTTTATTTTTTCTTGGTTAACAACATCTTCAAGTTCTTTTTCTTTTAATTCGTCTTTTTTCTTTTTATCATCAAGAGTCTTTTTTTCATCTGCTTCTGTTTTTTCTCTTAATTCTTGTTTTTCTTTAACAATCATTCCTTCTGTAATTTTTTCTTCTAACTTAATCTCTTCTTCAATCTGTTTTAATCTCTTTAGACGATCTTCAGGAGAAAGTTTTTCAATTCCTTTTAATAATTCTTCCTTAATTACCATGACAACATACCATGAGCTTTTTTAAATATCTTATACACTTCCCATAAAGGACCTAATAAATCCTTCTCTGCTGCTTTCTTTTCTTTTTTCTTGTTCCATAACTCTGCTTTTGTGGGTTTTTTAGGTTTTATTTCTATTTCTTCTTTAAATTTAAATAATTCTCTTCCAGTTGTAAGCTCAGAAAATCCATTAATAAGATGTTTAAAAGGATCAAAAATACTAAATACTTGTAATTTTTCAGTTTTTTTAGATTTATTTTGTTTAAGATAAGTTTCAAAGCTTGAATCATAACCTTGTTTTTTTGCATTTTCAAAACTAGTTTCCCAACGTGAAAATTCTGCTTGATCAATATTATATTTTCTCATAAGTTTAACAGTGTCTTCTTCAACTTTTTCACCAATTTCAAGAAGATAATCCTTAATATCATCACCCAAAGTATTTAAAGCAGTATTTAGCTCTGCATTAATTGTTGCAAGGAGTTCAAAGTCTTCTAATTTTCTTAATTTTTTATAATCATCTATCTGTTTTTTTGTCCAAACATAGCCTCTGAATGTCATTTGAACCCTACCTACATGTATAGGTCCCCTATGTTGGTACCCATCTTGGTGAAACTCCATTCTTGGCTGAGTTTTGAACAAGAAATGAACAAGAATAATTGAATAAAAATTTCCTGGCTTTGTTTTCTTTTTAAATAATATTTCTAGTTCAGTCATTGATGTTTCAAAACCTGCAACTAAATCAGGAGAAGCTAATGTTGATTCATCCATACCAAGCCTTTTTATGTGTGTTAAATAAGGCCTTAGCCAGTTAATATACATCTTTATTGTTAAAAAGTATTGTTTAATGTGTTTTTTCATAAAACTTTTTCTATTAATCAATTCTCTAGTAATGTGTTTTTTCCAAACCATATAAGATTTTAATTTTCTTGCTAATACTGTTTTTATTGTTTTGTTAAATTTTAAATTTTCAACAACATCGTGCACATCTTTATCTGTTTTTATATAAGTATTAAAAAATAAGTCAGGCAAAACTGTGAAACCTGCTTCTCTTGATAATCCCATTACTGAAAGTGCATTCTTTGTTCCACCTTCAACAAGGTCTGTCCAAATACCTTTAAGTGTTCTGTCAGCTGCCCTGTCTCCTTTATCAGCTAATTGACTTAACTCAATTCTTTCTTCGATCTTTCTTAATTCTTGAGCCATTTTAAATAATTCTTGCATAAATTTACCAATGCTTGAAGAATAATGGCTTACCCTATCTTGAGCAATTGATAATCTTGAACCTAAAGATCCATAAAAAGCTGAAGTTTCTGATGCAGAAAATATGTCTTTAATCTTATCAACATCTTTCCAACCAAAAGAATCTCTTAATGTTGATAAAACAAAGAAATAAGGTTCTTCTATTGAAGCAAAGTATTTTTCCCATGTTAGTTTGAACTTTTTGATAGATTCTGGAAAACCAGGGCTATCTAGGTCTTTTTCTTCTTTAAACTTGTAATCTTTTAATGTAACAGGCATTTTATTATTATTGTGGGTTGTAGTATATATAAATGTTTAGTTAATTTAAATACCTTTTGATACTATTTATAATATAATTATATAATATAAATGTTTATATATGA
>CAXGTL010000020.1:0-21031 GCA_964012725.1 Candidatus Woesearchaeota archaeon | reverse complement strand
CTATCTGGTGTAATGATACTGTTGGTAATTTTGTATGGGCTGATGATAATTATACTTTGGTTGTTGATACTAGTTACCCAATATTAGACTTTGATGAAAATTCAGAATCAAATAATACAGTATTATATGATACAAGTGCACAAATTAATCTAAGTTTAACAAATGCAGATGATTTAGTGGAAATTAAATTTAATTGGAATGGAACTAATTACACATTCTATGATAAATCATTAGTTACTATGTTTAATTTTGATAATGTTTCATCTATTGGAGACAATGCAACTCATGTTATAGATTTAAGTTTAGAAGATAATCATGCTTTAATATCAGGAGCTAGTTGGAATTCTTCAGGAAAACAATTTGGAGCATTCTTTGAAACAGGAGAAGCAATTATCATACCAGATGATCCTAGTATAGAATTTGGTGATGGTGGTAATTTCACAATCGCTGCTTGGGTTAAAACAGATAATGCAGATGCTACAACAGATGGATATATAATAGCAAAATATGATTATGGTACTAATGATAGATCAATTGCATTATTAAAACAAGCAAGCAATGATGCTTTAGAATTTTTCATAGACGATGATGGAACAATAGGAACAGAGTGTAGTATGGATGGAGAAACAACAAATGCTTTAGCAGACACAGGATGGCACCATGTTGTAGGTATATTTGATGATTCATCAAACACAATGACTACTTATATTGATGGTATTAAAGATGATGATGCAAGTTGTACTACAAATCCAGAATCAAATGCAGCAGATTGGTCAATTGGAAATAGTTTAAATAGTGGTTCACCAGGAGCTAATTCTATTGAAGGATTAGTAGATGAAGTAAAAATTTGGAACAGAACATTAACAGCAGACGAAGTATTACAAAATTATAATACATATTTAATACAGAATGAAGCAGGTGAATGGGTATTCTATACTAATCAAACAAACCTTACAGATGGAACATATTCTTATTATTTATCTGTTAAAGATGTTGCAGGTAATGAAAACCAAACTGGTGTCAGAGTATTAACAACAACAACAGCTCCAGAAATATCTCTTGTTTATCCACCTGCAGATTATACTTTAGCTGTTAATACAAAATATACTTGGGTAAATATAAGTACTAATATAAATGCAAGTTGTCAATATAATTATACAACTGATTTCACATTTGAAACAGATGGAACAGATTTCATCAATTTAAATAATACTTATCATTATTTCAACTTTAGTAATGGAACTAACTCAAGCTTAATTAATAATGGATTATATACATTATTCTATAAATGTAATAGTACAGCTGGAAAAATAAATCCAGAATCTACACAACATAATTTCTCAGTAGCACCAACACCAGATGAAGATCCAGGAGAAGCTGAGTTAAGTGTTGGTGGTGGAACAAGTGGTGCAGGTGCAGCAGGTGCAGCAGCAACATTAGCTTCAGTAGCAACTATAGAAGAAATAGATATTATTCTTCAAGGAGTTGAACCTCAAGATTTAGGATTATTAGAAACTGTAACAAATGAAGATGTAATAGTGACTGTAATCCAGGATGCAATAAGTGAAACACAAGATCCATCAACACAAGCAATAAGTTCAGCACTTGAACAAGCTGTAACACCAAAAGCTAAACAAGAAATAGAAAGTGTACAAAAAGGAATACAAAAAAATACATATAGTGCTATGAGAGTATTCAAAACATTAAAAGCATTTAAAGTTAGGTCAAAACAAACACAACAAACAATTAATGTAAGTTTGATTAATATGACAATCTATTCAACTAGCCAGTTAAATGGATTCCAATTAATTGAAACAATACCTAAATCTTCTGCACAAACAATAGATGAAGTACATTTTGTAGATATTGATCCAACAGAAATATTGCAAACTGACCCAATTGTTAAATTCTACTTTGAAAGAATAGATGCAAACAAACCAAAAGAATTCAAATATACAATTAATAAGAAAATTGATAAAATTACTACAAATGCAATTGCAGTCTATGAAGGTGAAGGAGAAGAAGAATCTACATTAGAAGAAATAATGAAAAAAATAGGAAAAGTAATTGAGATTCCAGAATCATTCATTAATATGACTAGTTTAATGATGGTTGCAGTAATGATTTTACTTTTAGGATCTGCAACTATACTTCTAGGTAGAAAAGAAAAAGTAATAAGAAAAATAAAAATAAAGAAAAAGGAAAAGAAAAAGGAAAAAATAACAAAACCAAAGAAACCAAGCAAAATTAAAAAGGAAATAAATAGAATTATAAATAATTATTTAAGAAAAAGAAGAAGAAGAAAACAAAGAAAACAAGAAAAAAGAGAAGAAAGAAGAAGAGAAAAGAGAATAGAAAAACAAAAAATAAAAGCATTAAAAAGACAAAGAAAAGTAAGAAAAATACAAAGAAAATTAATTGAAAAAGAAGAAAGAAGAAGAGAAATACAAAGAGTAAAAGCTCTGAATAGACAAAGAAAGTTAAGAATAAGAAGAAGAAAATTAATTGAAAAAGAAGAAAGAAGAAAAGAAATACAAAGAGTAAAAGCTCTGAACAGACAAAGGAACTTAAGAGAGGAAAAACAAAGATTAAAACAAGAACAAGAAGAAAAAAGAGAAAAAGCACAAAGAAAAAGAATAAGAACATTAAGAAGAAATAAAAGAAGAGAAGAAAGAAAACAAAAGATTAGAAGAATAAAATCTAAGATCAAATCAAAAATAAGAAATGAAATTAATAATATAGAGAGTGAAATTAAGAGAATAAAATATAATTATATAAGAAGATTAAGAACAAGAACAAGAAGAAAATTAGAAAAAAGAAAAGTAAGAAAACAAGAAAAACAAAGAATAAAATTTCTAGAAAGACAAAGAGATTTAAGGAAAGAACATAAAAAGTTAAAGGAAGACAAACAAGAACTAAAAGAAGAAAATATAAAAAGAGAAGAAAGAAGAAAACAAAGAATACAAGATAAAAGAATAAGAACATTAAGGAGAAATTTAAGAAGAGAAAAAAGAAAACAACAAATTAGAAAAATAAAATCTAAAATTAAGTCTATAATTAATAAAACTAAAAATCACATTAAAGAGAATATAAAAGAAATAAAAGAAGAAAAAACACAAAGAAAAAGAGTAAGAACATTACAAAGAAACATCAAAATAGAACAAATTAAAGAACAAAAACAAAAAGAAAGAGCTAAAGAAAGAAGAGAAAGACTAAAATCAAAGGTTAATATTAAGGAATTCTTACATAGGTATTTCTCATTAATAGGAAAAAGAGATCTAAATAAAATAAAAGCCAACATCAAATTACATAAAGAAAAACAAAAAAAGAAAGAAGAACAAATACAAAGAAAACTTGAAAAAGAAGAAAAAATAAGAGATGAAAAATTAAGAAAAGAAGAACAAAATAAAAGAAAAATAATAGAAAGTAGAAGAAAACAACTAGAGTTAGAAGTAAAAATTAATAAAGAAAGAAGAGAAATCGAAAAAAGGAAACAACAAAAAAGAGAACAAAAAGAGAAAAAAGAATTAGAAAAACAAAGAAAAATAAGAATAAGAAAAGAAAGAAGAACACAAGTAAAACTAAAGAAACTAAGAAAAAAGAGAAATAAAAAACTAAAAAGGAAATTAACTAAGTATATTAAAAATGCTTTAGAAAAAGGATATAAAAAAGAAGTAATAACACTTCATTTAATAAAACACAAATTCTCAGATGATATAGTAAATAAATTAACAAAGAAGATTCATTTAAATGTAGAATCACAAAGAAAAAAACTAAATAAAATATCAAAACAAAAAGAAAAAGAAAGAAGAATAAAAGAAAAACAAAAATTAGAAAAACATAAAATAGAATTAGAAAAACAAAGAAAAAGATTTGAAAATGAGAAAAAGAAAAGACTTAGAGATTTAAAAAGAAAAAATAAAGAATACCAAAAGAGAGAAGAAATAAGATTAGAACAAAGAAAAGAACAAGAAGAAAAACAAGAAAAAATAATAGAAAAAAGAAGAAAGAAAGATAAAATAAAATTAATAAAACAAAGAAAAAAGAACCACAAAGAGTTTAAAAGAAAAATAGAAAAATATATCAAGAATGCTTTAGAAAAAGGATATAAAAAAGAAGTCATAACACTTCATTTAATAAAACATAAATTCTCAGGGAATATAGTACACAAATTAACAAACAAAGTAAGTTCAATGATTAAATTAGAAAGAAAAAAACTAAGTAAAATCTCAAAACAAAAAGAAGAAAAAAGAAGAAAAGAACAAAAACAAAAGTTAGAAAAACATAAAATTGAAATAGAAAAACAAAGAAAAAGATTTGAAAATGAGAAAAAGAAAAGACTTAGAGATTTAAAAAGAAAGAATAGAGAATTCAAAAAAAGAGAAGAAACAAGATTAGAACAAAGAAGAGAACAAGAAGAAAAACAAGAAAAGATTATCAAACAAAAAATAAGAAAACAGAAAAAAATAGAAGAACAAAGACTTGAAAAAGAAAGGGAAATAAGAATAATTAAAGAAAAGAAATTAGAAAAAGAAAGAAAAATACAAGAAAAGAACTTAAGAAGAAAGGAACAAAAAGAAAAAAAGAAACAAGAAAAAAGAATAGAGAAAGCAAGACAAAGAAAAACTAAAACACCAATACATAAATTTTTACACAAGTATTTAGCACTATTTGAACAAAAAGAAATATTGATTATTAAAAAGAATCTAAAAAAACATGCAAAAATAAAAAGAAAACAAGAAAAGAAAAGAAGAATACAATTAAGAAAAGAGGAAGAAAAAAGAAAAACAAAAGAAAAGAAAACTAAAATAAAATTACAAAAAGAAAAAGAAAAAGAAAGAAAAATAGAAAAAAAGAAAAAGGAAAAAGTTCAAAAAGAGAATGATAAAAAACAAAAAGCATTAAAAAAACAAAGTAAGAAAATAAAACAAATAGAAAAATATATTAAAAATGCATTAGAAAAAGGACATAAAAAAGAAACAATTAGATTACTTTTAATTAAAAACAAATTCCCAGATAAAATAGTAAACAAGCTAATCTCTAAAATTAACAACTCAATGCAACAAGTTAAGTTGAAACAATACATTAAAAAAGCTATAAACAAAGGATACAAAAAAGAAGCATTGTTAGAACATTTAGTTAAGAATAAATTTCCAAGAAAAATTGTTGTTAAGATTATAAATGAAATTACATCACAAAAAAGAGACATAAAAAGAAAAAAAAGATTCAAAAAGCAAAAGGACATAAAACAAAAAAGGAATATAAAAAATACAAAAGTAAATAAAAAACAAAATAAAACAAAATAATAAATTAACTTGGCAATAAGTTTAAATATTATATCATATAATATTAATATTATTAATAATAAAATTAATAATAACATAAAAAAAGATTAAAAAATAAAAAGAAAATTAAACAAAAAAAGAGAATAACATAAATGGCATATGACATAATAATAGGAAGAAGCAAAGCACAAAAAGAAAAGTTTGGTAAATTAGGAACCATCCTATTAGCAAAACAATATGTACAAATGGGTCAGTTAACATCTTTGGCTAATGAAGTTTATATGGACATTGCAAGTGCACATATAGTGTTTGTTGTTGGAAAAAGGGGCTGTATTACAGGCAATACTAAAGTTTTTACTAATAATGGTTATAAGGATATAAAGGATTTTGATGAAAAAAATGATTTAGTTATCTCTTTCAACAAAAACAAAGAAATCTTTCAATGGGAAAATGCTAAATTATTAAGATATAATACTAAAAAAAATGAAGAAATGATCAAAATTGAAAACTATGATGGACAAGAACTAATCATGACAAAAGAACATCCTTTATTAGTTAAAGAAAAAGGAAAATTAATATGGAAAAATGCAGAAAATCTGAAAAAAGGAGATGTTCTAGTAGGAATTTCTAAGGTTCCAGAAGTAAAAAATGATAAAGAAAGTCTAAGAATTGCAAGATTACTAGGATTTGTATTAGCAGATGGAACAATGCAAGTAAGAAAGGGCAAGTTTAAAGATGGCAGAGGTTATTGGTATACTGGAACAAAAAGAAGAGTAAGAATCATTAATGCTTCAGAAGATGTTTTAAAAACATCAAAACAAGATTTGGATAAAGAATTTAATATAGTTTCAAGAAGATATAAAAAAAGTAAAGAAAATTGTTTTATTATTGAAACTGGACAAGGTAAAGTTTTAAGAAAATTAAACAAACTAGGAATCCCACTTGGTTTAAAGTCACATAAAATAAGAGTTCCAAAAATAGTCTTTGAAAGTTCAAATAAATTTAAAGCAAATTTCCTTAAAGCTCTATTTTCTTGTGATGGATATGTTAACAAAGAAGGAAAACATATTGCCTATTATTCAAAATCTAGAAAATTCCTAGAAGATCTTAACTTAGTATTGAATCACTTTAATATTCAATCAACAATAAGAGATAAAATTGTGAAATTAAATGGGAAAATATTTCCTAATTACCAGCTTTATATTATGGATCATAATTCATTGGAAAATTTCAAAAAAATAGGATTTACAGATAAAACTAAAGAGAAAAAATTAAGTAAACATAAATTCTGGAGAATGAAAAGAAGAAAAAGAACTAAATATTTCAACAATAGTATATTTGAACAAAAAATAACAAAAATTTCAAAGATTAAAAACATCAAAGAAGTTTATGATTTACAAGTTCTTGAAAATAATTCTTTTATTGCAAATGGAATCATTTCTCATAACAGTGGTAAATCCTATACAATGGGCGTTATTGCAGAAGGATTAGCTTCAATGCCAATCGAAGTCAGACAAAATTTAAGTATTGTTATGCTTGACACAATGGGTGTTTATTGGACAATGAAATATCCAAACAGAAAGGATTCTCAAATATTAAGAGATTGGAATCTTGAACCAAAACCATTGGATGTTATAATCTTCACACCAGTTGGTTATTATAATAAGTATAAAGAAGAAGGTGTTCCAACAGATTATCCATTTTCAATAAAGCCTTCAGAATTAAGTATAGTTGATTGGTGTATAAGTTTTGGTATTGAAAGAAATTCAGATGTTGGTGTATTGATTGAAAGAACAATAAATGTATTAAAAGATAAAAAAAAAGATTATTCAATAGAAGAAATAATAAAAGCAATCAAAGATGATACAAAGTCAGAAGAAAATATAAAAAATGCAGCAGAAAACAGATTTTTAAACACAGAAACATGGGGTTTATTTTCTAAAGAAGGTGTCAAACTAAAAGACTTAGTTAAACCAGGAAAAGTTTCAATCTTAGACGTAAGTTGTTATGCCACTGTACCTGGCGGATGGACAATAAAAGCTTTAGTAATTGGTTTGATTGCACAAAAATTGTTCATTGATAGAATGGATCAAAGAAAAACTGAAGAATTTGCTGACATTGAAAAGTCTATTCACTTTTTTTCAGAAAAAAAAGTAAGTCAAATGCCATTAGTATGGTTAGTAATTGATGAAGCACATGAATTTTTACCAAACAAAGGAAAAACAACTGCAAGCGATGCATTAATCACAATATTAAGAGAAGGAAGACAACCAGGAATATCTTTGATTTTAGCATCACAACAACCAGGAAAGATACATACAGATGTAATGACACAATCTGACATCATTATTGCACACAGATTAACAGCACAGATTGATACAAATGCATTAGCAGTGTTAATGCAAAGTTATATGAGAGAAGGCCTTGATAGGCAGCTTGATAACCTTCCGAGCCAGAAAGGTTCAGCATTAATCATTGATGATCAAAATGAAAGAATTTATCCTGTTCATATAAGGCCTAGGTTCACATGGCATGGTGGTGGTTCACCAATTGCAATTAGGGAACAAGTTAAAAAGAATAAATTTGATTTATAGTTTTGTTTATTTTATTTCTAAAAACTTGTAAAAATCTTAATACCAATATAACCAAAATAAATCAACAACAAAATAATTGCTTCCTTTTTCTGAATCTTCATTTTTCTATAAAAGAAATAACAAACTAATAAAGAAAATAACAATAACAAAGGAATATCAAATGTTAATAAAGATTTGCTTACATTAAACCCAGATATTGCACTTCCTAATCCTAATGTAAACAATATATCAAAAGTATTACTACCTATCAAATTAGCAGCAGACAATTTAACAGCACCTTTTCTTAAAGCATTTAGTGCAATTGCAAGTTCTGGTAAACTGGTTCCTAAACCAACAAGAGTAATTCCAATAATTGTCTGACTAACACCCCAAGTAGTTGCTAAACTAAGACCATTGTCTATAACAGCACTTGAACCAAAATAAATGATTATAAAACCACCTATTATTGAGATAACATCCCAGAACCATTTAACTCCTGGAGCTCTTTTTATCTTTTCATGTAAATGTTCTTCTCTATAAATTACTAAAAGATACAAACAAAATATTAAAACAAATATCAATCCTTCTGTCCTACTTATTATTCCATCATAACTTGCAAACATTAACAATACAACACTGCTAACCATCATTAGACCATCTCTAAAAATCTCTTTTTTAGTCAAAGTAACCAATCCAAACAATGCAATTATTCCTAAAACTAAACCTATTTGTGAAAAACATGTACCAATGGTTTCACCAATTATTAAACCAGAAGTTTCAATACCTTTCAATCGATAAATCGCTCCTGTCACATCAACAACTAATTCAGGAAGATCAGTACCAATAGACAAAATAACAAGTCCCAAAAATAAATGAGATATTTTATAATGTTTTGATATATTTAGAATAGCTCTTATAACTAGTTCACTACCTATTAACAAACCAGCTAATCCAAGTATTAAGTAAAGTAGTTCTAGTTGCATATTTATTTATTATGTTCATGGTGCCTGTAAGGCCAGTAAGCTAACCATAAACATATTTACCTCTTTTTTTGATAATAAAGTAATTATTGATTAAATGGTATATATAGTTTTCTATGTTTTGTATGTACATAGTGCATGTAATGCCAGTGAGTACAATTTGAGTGGTAGCCCAAATGTACATTTTAGCCTTTGGCTAAAATTGTACCTAGCAGATCGTAAGATGTCAGAAATGCAGAGCATTTCTGATTATACTCAGAAATTTGTGAACCAACAAATTTCCGACACGATCAGGGCTTTCCATTAAATATTGCAAAAGTTGGAAAGTGCGAACGAACTATACACATACTATGTTTTGCTAGAAGAACCCAAAACTTTATATATACGTAAGCTTACTTCTTCATACGTACAATGAAAAAAGGAAATGACAAACTAACAATTTCTGTAAATAAAAGAATTAAAAATAAGTATAAAAGATTATGTGATAAATTAGGTCTAAAGATAGGTAAACAAATAGAACTATTTATGTTAAATGAATTAAAGAAAAAGAAAAGATAATATGAAAATTCAAAAAAAAGAAAACTTAGTAAGAATAATGAGTTTGTCAATCATTATTCTAGTTTACATTGCTTATTGTTTTATAGAAGTAAATATAACTGGAATGATTACTTATGATGAAATTTTTCAAACAAAGACTTGGGATTTTGATAATCCTAGTGATTATACTTATAATGATTCTTTGATAAATATTGAAAATGGAAATGTTGAGTTAATCCCAACAACTACTACAACATATTGGAACACATCAACTGCAACGGATTATTCAATTACATCCGCACTTTACAATCCTGATGATAAAACTTCAAAAGCCAACACATTAAATAATAAAAAACATGAAATAAAAAATAATAAAATATTTGACATATTCTTTGATCAAAATCTTGATAATGGAGACACCATATCAATATATATAAAAGAAGGACAACAAACTGATATATACTTATGTGATAAAGCTACATCATGTTCATCACCAGGATATGGGCTTGTTAATTATGATGCAGGAGAAGGAGATGATGATGGAGAAGGTTGGTATAATATAACAATATCTAACATAAATTCACCAACAAATGCATTTAATTTGAATTAGAAAAAACAAGTGAAAGTAATACCCAGCCTAGTCAAACAAGTAGTAGTAGTAGTTCTGATGGTGGTGGAGGTTCTTGGACAAGAAAACCAACAAAAAGGATACAAACTATAAATACAACAACAGATAAAACAAAACAACACAAAACACAATCAATTCAAGAATTGACTAAAACAAAAGTATGCACTCTTGAGATAAATTTTCCTAAAAAAATATCATTTATTGAGGATAATTTGTTTGAAGGAGAAATAATCAATAAAGATAGTTGCTATATTAAAAAAATAGATTTAGAAGTAAGTCCGAATCTGGAATCTATAGCAGACTATGCAGTTTCTTATCCTGAAAACATTCAAGAAGATAAAAAATCAATTTCTTATTAACTAAAAAAGAAAGAAATAAGAAATGGTATAGTTTTATCACAGGATTTACAACAACAAGCTCTGAAACAATAAAAACAATATCTGGATATTTAACTTTCAAAGGAATCAATGAACAAGAAGTAATTTCCAAAAAAGAAGTATCTTTAGATATAGAAACAGAGATAACTGAAAAGAAAATTGACATGGAGAGCTTTATTACTTTTATACCTAGTTTAATAATAATTGTTGCTTTGATTTTGTTTTTCAGAAAAAACAAAACATCTAAGAAAATTAAAAAAAGATATAAAAATAAAAAATCCAAAAAAATTAAGAAAAAAAGAAAAAGGAAATTAAAAAGGAAAAGGAAAACAAAAAAACAAAAAATTAACTAATTTCTAAAGACCTAAATGAAGCTATTATCATAATTATAAAGAATATAATTAAAGTTATACCCCATTCCAGAGATAATAATTTACCTTCAAATCCAAAATATGTCCACCATACTGCAAGTAACAAACCCAAAATACCTACAGCTAAGAATCCATTGGATAAAGGCCTTTGTTTTACTTTTATTAATCTTTTAGATCTTTTTTGAATAAGTTTCCTAGATTTTCTTTTAACAACCTTTTTAGGTTTTCTTTTAACAACTCTTTTTTTAACAACTCTTTTTTTCTTTGCCATAATTATCCACCTCTTTTTATAATAAAATTATTTAAACTTAATAAATTTCAACTTTTTAATCTTTTTCTTATTTTTATCAACTTTTTTATTAAAACTTTTCATAAACTTTGTCATCAAATCACATGCAAGTTTCTTGTCTTCACCACACATAACTTTACCTTTTTTACAATTTTTATATATTTTATTTAATTCTTTATCATCTTCTATTAAATGTTGTTTAAATAACTCAAAAATTATACATTTCTCAGGCTCTCCACCTTTCTTTTTTTGCTCAGCTAAAGTATCTTTACCACCTGTTTTAGCTTTCATTATCTTTTTACATACAACTTTAGAATCTTCTGGTAAACTAATACAAGATTCTGGTTTACTTTTACTCATCTTAAGGTCACCATTTAAAGCAGGAGTATATTTATTATAAATACTAGCTGGTAAAAAGAATTTATACTTTGATTTCATTCTTCTAGCAACATCTCTTGTCAATCTCATATGAGGATCTTGATCAATACCAACAGGAACAATACCAGGCATTGTTTCTTTTAATTGTGGAAATAATATATCTCCTACTTGTGTAACTGCACTCATAATTCTACCAGGATCAGCTGATCCATATATCGCTTTAAACTCATTTAAAGTAATCTTTTGTGCAAATTCAAATCCTAAATGAACAACATCCATATTTTCTGATTGAAAATAAAACACAGTTTTCTTAGGATCTAGTCCTAAAGCAAGATAAGCTGGTATATGAAAGTTTAATGCTCTTTTTTTTGCTTCTTTTAATGAAATACCTCTAGCAGCTGCAGATTCTAGATCAGCAACAAGAATGTATGTAATTGCACCATAATCTTGAAAATATCTAAGACTTTCAACAACCATTTTATTACCAAAATGAATCTTATCATTTGTAGGCATTATACCAGTCAAAGCATAGAATTTCTTCTTTTCTTTTATACATTTAGATATTAATTTCAAATCACGACCAGCAAACATGACTCCTCTTCTCATTAACCTATTAGGTTTAGGAAAATCCTTTATATTGAACGTCTCTAAACCAAAGTCCTTTATAAGTTTATTATAGTCTTCTACAAGCTCAGAACCCCATGGGTCTATTATTTTCTTAACCATATATTATTTTATAGCAGTATTGTATAAAAACCTTTCTTTTTTTATCCTATATAGAAATCCAATAGTTACCACCTTTCTAATGGGCTAAAAAGCCCTTTAAAAAGAAACCTTTTTAAAGGGACCCAGCCTTCTTATATATAGCAAGGACTGGAGTCCTAAGTTAAAAGGGGCTATGGGGTAGGTTGGTCTATCCTTTCTGGTTTGGGACCAGACGACCCCGGTTCAAAATCTAGAAATAGAATGAAAATCCGGGTAGCCCCACTTTAAAGGAGAAAAAAACTATGGCAAAAAAGAAATCATTAGGATCAGTAAAAAAGTTCGGTCCAAGATATGGACGAACTGTTAAAAAGAAATTTGGAATAATTGAAACAGAACAAAGAAAATTACATGAATGTCCTTATTGTAGTTATGATAAAGTTAAAAGAATAGCTGTTGGAATCTGGAGATGTAATAAGTGTAAAGCAAAATTCAGTGGAAAAGCTTACAGTATTAAAAAAGAAATAACAGTTAAAAAACCCAAAGAAAAAGTAATTGAAGAAGAAGTTACTGAAGAAGAACAAGAAGAGAAAGGGGTGGAATAAATTGTTTTTAAATCTTGATTTAAAAGCCACGAACGAACCGGAGGTGAGTGAGTATGGCTGTTTATAAATGCCTAAATTGTAATAAAAAAGTAAGTGAAGATTATCTAAAAAAGAAAATAAGATGTCCTTATTGTGGGTCTAAAATATTATTCAAGCCAAGAAGTGTAACAACAAAAGTTAAAGCAAGATGATAGTTGATTACAAATTCCAAGCAACATTAAAAGTTGATAAAGATCCTGAAATGGTTATGAAAAGTATTAAACCAGATTTTATGCATACAAAAAGAAGTTCAGTTATAGCAGAAAAAAAAGAGAAACATGTCTTATTTCATGTGAAAGCAGCTGACCTTATTGCTTTAAAAGCAGCATTCTTATCCTTAATAAAAATGCTTCAAGTGAAGGACAAAATAAACAAAGTAATTGAAAATTAATATGTGTATGGTGCCTGTAAGGCAAGTGAGCACACAGGCAAATTGTAAAACATCTGGGGCTTTCAATTTGTCATTACAATAACATTGAAAGTGCGAACGAACCATTCACATACGAAAATTAAAGGTGAATATATATGACAGAAAAAAAACCAATAGAAAAAGAAACAGAACAACAAATAATGCAACTCCAAATGTTAGAACAAAATCTTAATAATTTAACACTACAAAAACAACAATTCCAAAATCAATTAATAGAAGTAGAATCAGCTTTAAAAGAAATAAAAGATTCAAAGAAATCTTACAAAATAATTGGAAATATTATGGTATCTACTAAAAAAGAAGATCTTGAAAAAGAACTTAAACAAAAGAAAGAAATAATTGATTTAAGAATGAAAAACTTTGAAAAACAAGAAAAACTATTAAAAGATAAGGCTTCTACAATGCAGAAAGAAGTTATGAAGAAATTAAAGTAAAATTAAAAATGATGACTAAACAAGAACAATTAAATAGTATATTAGAAGTACTAAAAGAATTATCTGAAGATTCTACAGTCCCAAAAAATGTAAAAGCAAAAGTTCTAGAAGTAATTGAGATTTTAAAATCAAGTGAAGAATTATCATTAAAAATAAGTAAAGCATTGCAAGAATTAGAAGAAATAAGTGATGATAATAATTTACAATCTTTTACTAGAACTCAAATCTGGAATATAACAAGTATGTTAGAAAAAATTAATTCTTAGTTTAGATTTTGTTTTATTAATACTTAATCCTTAACAACAATATTTTTAAGATTCTTTCTTATTGTTTTATTTGGTATAAAAATTTTATTGTTATCTGAAGTTTCAACAATTGTATTTATTAAAGAAATAGTTTTTACTTTACCTTTTATACTTTTAAAACTATAATACTTATTTTTCTTTATTTTACTTTTTTTTTTAATAATAATATATGAATAAAAATTAGGTATAAAGTCGTACAAAGTTAATAAGAATGAAATTAATAAAATTAATCCAACAACTCCAGTGATTAAATAAAGAATATAATTACCAATACCAAGTTGAGTTAATGCAACTATAACAGTAATAAGATAAAAAATATAAGTAGCTAGTTTACTTACCCTTTTTTCAAGCTTTAATTTTGTTGCAAACAAATTATATGTTATATTATCTAATTCAATTTCCTTTAAAATAACTCTTATGATCCTACCTAACAGATAACTAATAACAAATCCAACTAATAAAATAATTATTGCAGATGCTAATTCTGTTTGAACATAATTCCATGATTTCACAATAAAATCCATAAATCCATTCATAAGAATATTATATTCATATTGCTTTATAAATATTTATGTTATTTTCAGCTTTGTAGGAATACTGTTGCTGCCTCTATTTTTATGCCGTAACTCAGGCTCATCTGTTATAAGTCTGAGTAGGCATGGCAGCAGCGAACGTTAGTGAGTAAGGATTACTACAAAGCTTTATTTTTGTAAGATTTGAATAAAGCCTTATTTTCCTCAATCTTTATAAATACCGAATTCAACTCTAATTATATATGGACAAAAAGATACTAAAGAAGCTAGGAACAAAAACAATCAGAGACAAAATCAAAGCACTTGAAGTAGAAATATCTACAACTAAATATAATAAAAAAACACAGCATCACATTGGTTTAGTAAAAGCAAAGATCAGGAAACTAAAAGAAAAGCAAGCAGTAAGATCAGCTAAAAAATCTGTTCATGACAAATATGCTGTAAAAAGAACAGGAAATGCAACTGCAATCATTGTAGGTTTCCCATCTGTTGGTAAAAGTACACTATTAAATGCAATAACAGATGCAAAATCAAAGATAGGAGCATATGAATTCACAACTTTAAGTGTTGTTCCAGGATTATTACAACATAAAGATGCAAAGATCCAAATCTTAGATGTTCCAGGTATTGTTCAAGGTGCAGCAGCTGGAACAGGAAGAGGTAAAGAAGTTCTAAGTGTAATGAGAAATGCAGACTTAGTTATATTCTTAATAGATGTAAATCATCCAGAACATTTAAAGATATTACAAAAAGAAGTATATGATGCACATTTAAGAGTAAATAAGATTAAACCAGATATCACTATTAAAAAAAAAGAAAAAGATGGTTTAGATATTGGTTTTACAATTAAACAAAAATTACTTACAAAACAAACAGTAGCAGATATATTAAAAGAATTTAGAATACATAATGCACAAGTAGTAATAAGAGAAAAAATAACACCTGATGACCTTATGGATGCAATTCAAAAAAATAAAATTTATATTCCTGCAATTATAGTTTTAAATAAAATAGATTCTGTTTCAAAGTCTCAACTCAATAAAGTTAAAAAAAAAATAAAACCAGATTTATGTATCTCAGCACATAAAAAAATAAATTTAAAAAAATTAAAAGATTTAATTTTTAAAAAATTAAACCTAATAAGACTCTATTGTAAAGAAGTTGGTAAACCTGCTGATCTAGATGAACCAATTATTATGAAAAAAGGAACAACAATTGGAGATTTTTGTAGTAAATTACACAGAGATTTTATAAACAAGTTCAGATTTGCAAAAGTATGGGGATCAAGTAAGTTCCCAGGACAAGAATTTAGAAAACTTAATAGAGAATTACATGATAAAGATGTAGTAGAAATACATTTATTATAAAAAACAATAAAAAATACACCATAACCAAACATTTACCCTATATCAGATTAGGGGTGGGTGGCCGGGAGGTTGGATGGTGGGAAAATAATTAATAAGAGGTAAATAGAATATGAACTGTAAAAAATGCAAATCAGAAATGATTAAAAAAGGAACAATGGACTCAGGTAATAGTAAATTCGATATTTTTAGATGCATAAACTGCAATAATGAGAAAATGGTGTGTCAAGGAGTTAATTAATTACTTCATACTTAACCACAAAACATTCTTTAACATCAACAATGTCAATAAATTGATTCAGTTTGTTCTTAATATCATCAACAGACTTAACTTTTTCTTCTTTTTCTGTAAACTCTATTGATTCATACTTAATATCTTCATTATATGCATAATCTTGTGGATGTGAAATCAAAGTTACATCATGTGATATTGTATAAAACTCTTGTTTTTTGTCAAGAATATCTTCACTAAAAAACAAATTCAAAATATTTTGTACTTTAACAATACCTAAACCTGTTTTGTTAGTTACCATTGACTCTGTAAAAGTGTATAAATGAAGACTAGTTTCTAAAACTTGCACTTCTGCTACAGAAAACTTAGATAAATCAAGAATATTAATAGATTTCATTTTATCTACGTGTTCAATTAATTTTCCATCAAACAAATTAACTAATAAATTAAATTCATGATCTTTACGCCTACATTTGATTAAAACTGCAGGAACTAAAATAGTATCTATTTTTTGAATAGGTTCAGAGGAAATTAGTTTTAAATCCTTTTTAGTAAGCTTTGGTTTGATTAAAGGAAGTAATTCTTGATATTCTTTTACTTCATCAACTATGTCTTTATTAACAGCTTTATTATCATAAACAGCTTTACTATTACCAAGAGTATTATTATCATCAATGGTTTTATTATCATCAATATCTTTATTATCAACTAAATTAATACCATTATCATTAATAAGATAATCAGGACTATTATTATTATTATTATTATTATTATTATTATTATTTACTTCTTCAAAAACTTCATTAGCAACAATTTCTTCATCATGTATAGCTTCTTCTTTTTCTTCAAACGTAGTCTTTTCTTCAAACTTACCTTCTTCTTTTTCTTCAAACGTAGTTTTGTCTTCAAACTTGTCTTCTTCTTTTTCTTCAAACTTATCAGTTTCTAATTGATTCAACCTTAATTTAGGTATTGACTTATCAGCAGCTTCCTCTTGAAATTGGTCTAAAGTAAGAAATATTTCTTTTTCTGGTTTTAGATCATCTAAACTATCACTTAAGAAATCTTCATGTATTGGTTCAGAAATCTTAGATTCATGTTCAGTTATAACATTTGACATATCTTCAAATATTTCTTTGGTTTCAATAACTTCCTCACCTGATTCTTCTTTAACTTCTTCAACAACATTTTCAGCAACTTCTTCAATCAAAACTCTAACTTCTGGTTTATCTTTGATAAGTTCAATTGAAGTTCCACCATGCTTACTTTTTCTTGGCCTAATATTAACAAAAAGTGGCATCTCAACAAAACCTGTTACCATAGCTGTACCAACTGGAAGATTTCTTATATCATCCTCAGCATTATAACTTAATCCTTCTGCAGAGTTAGATATTGCTTTAAGGTCATTAGGATTTGTAACTTTAAGAATTATTTGTGTATTGCATTGTGATAAAACATTTTTTTCAATTAATGCAGGTCGTTGTGATACAACACAAAGTCCCATTCCAAATTTCCTTCCTTCGCTTGCAACAGTTCTTATTATTGAAGAAGATTTTGCTTCACCAATATGTTTTTCAGGAATAAAGTTGTGAGCTTCTTCAAGAATACAAAAGAAAGGAGATATTTTATTTTCTTTTCTTAGTTGGAACAAATCTTTTAATAACTTATAGATTATTATTTGTTGTATTTCTGGTTCAATTCCTTTTAAATTAATAATTGAAGCTTTCCCAACTAAAACAAGTTCATTATAATCTGTTGGAAACATAGAAAAAACATCAGTTTTTTTAAGATAATCAATAATAGATAAAATAGTAAACTTAGCATTATTATCTACAAATCTTAACTTTTCTGTTAAATTTTCAAAATTAACAATATCAAGATCTTGTATTGTAGAATAAAGTATTGATTGTTGTGTACTTGTTAATCTAGGAAACAATTTAATTAACTCTTGTGGTGTAAAGTTATCATTAAGTTTTAATGGTTTTACATCTTTATTAATATTAATATCACCATATTCTTGAATTTGGGTCAAATAAGTTTTTGATTGAATATTAAAATGAGCCATTTTTTCAATTTGAAATGGATCTGTATTTTGTTCTTTTAAAGAAGAATATTCACCATGAGGATCAATTATTAAAAGAGGAATTCCTTTGTCAAGCATTTCTTCAATAAGAACGCCAACTGTATAACTTTTCCCAGCACCAGTTTTTGCAAGAATTGAAACATGTTTTGTGACTAATTTATTAATATTTAAATAAATTGGAACATTTCTATGTTCAAGTTTACCAACAAAAGCTCCTTTATTCATATTAACTTTTAATATATCTTGAATAAAATCATCTTCAGCTAACAAAACTTCTGTCCCAGGCACAAATGGAGTTCTTATTGATTTAATATTTCCAGTTAATTTATCATTATACCCAATTATATTACATTTTGCAATAGTCTTTTGATTATCTTTAATTAATTCAATAATCTGACACAGAACAAATTCATAATCTTTATGAAAAACTTGTACAAACTCATGTTTTTGTGATTTACTTTCTACTAATATATCAACTATAAATTCAAATCCATATGTAGTTGTCTTTCCATGAATCTTTCCTAATATTAACCTAATCACCTTATTTTGTTTTATATTTAGTTAGTTTACTAATTTTAAGTTTTGTAGAAATACTGTTACTGCCTTCATTCGTCATAAATCGGAGATTTATGATCGTGCTCAGAAATACTTTGTATTTCTGACATTTATGCCGTTATGAGGGCAATCTTATAATATGTCAGAAATTGAAAATTTCTGATCATGCTCAAGAGCTTTCAGTTCTTGACAAGCCCGAATAGGCATGGCAGTAGCGAACGTTAGTGAGTAAGGATTTCTACAAAACCCCGTTTTCATTAATTTATAGTTTGGTAGAAATAAGGGTTTATTAAGATGATTGTAATCCGTTATATATATAAGAGCAAATATTTATAAACCAACATCATATTCTAGACAATATGGCAAAAAAACAACAATCTTCAAAAGACGAACAAATTGGTTTTCATAAAGGTGCATTAGCAACTTTAGTAAAAGAAAGAGAAGAAATGATCAAGATTTTACAAATAGTTGAACAGCTAATGCAGATGCATGTAAAAGGATTAAAAGATTTAGGTGTTGATTTAGAAGCAGCAGCTAAGAAAGCACAAAAATCTGTGAAACCTAAAGAAAAACAAAAGCCTATTGAAGACATGTTATAATAAAAGAAATTTATAATATAGTATTATAATGAAATATATCTTTACGTGTACAGGTCACAAGAATATTCTAGCTACACATAAAACTACATTAGAGTTTACTAAAGATAATTCTTTAACAGAAAAAGGAGATTGTATA
The DNA here is from genome assembly GCA_964012725.1 of Candidatus Woesearchaeota archaeon. GTDB lineage: Archaea > Nanobdellota > Nanobdellia > Woesearchaeales > CAXGTL01 > CAXGTL01. The sequence continues at coordinate 1,596 of CAXGTL010000020.1, read as the reverse complement.
ATAGGAATTAACGCAGACTTTGATTTAGATAAGATTAAAGAATTTCTTAAATTTGATAAAATAAAGATTACAATCTCAGTAAAAGACAAAGAAACAAACAAAACAATAGAAGAAACTATAACATGCACACCAAATAAAGATTTCAATAATGACAAAGAAATTGTCATAAGACTTAGTGATTTCAAAAGTGATAGAACATTAGGTATTAACGCAGATAAAGCTGCTGTTCATTTAGATAGAAAGTTAGTTGAAAAGATGAAAGATGAGAATTCTAAGATGTTTATAACAATATCAAACTAGCCAAACCTAAGAACACAAAAAAACCACACACATCAGTAGCTGTAGTCACAAATACTGAAGCAGACGAAGCAGGATCTTTACCAAGTGATTTCATGATTAAAGGAACCAAAGCACCAAATAACCCAGCAATAAACAAATTAGTTACCATTGATAATCCAATTACTAATCCAAACATAGGATTATGATTAAAAACAGTTGCAATGATAGCAACCAATATACCTATTAAAATTCCATTCGTAATACCTGCTAAAACTTCATTTAATAAAACTTTTTTACATGTTTTTAATTCAACTTCTTTTAATGTTAAACCCCTAATCATAACAGCTGATGTTTGTGTTCCAGCATTACCACCCATTCCAGCAACTATTGGCATGTAAACAGCTAATAAAACTAAAGCATTTATTGTATCTTGAAAAAAACCAACAACAGCAGCAGCTAAAAATGCAGTTGCTAAGTTAATAACTAACCAACCAAACCTATTTTTAACTTTCAAAGTAAAATTATCTAAAACATCTTCTTGTTCACTTACACCTGCAAAATCATATAATGTTCCAGTAGAATTATCATGCAAAATACTTAATACATCATCTGAATAAATAATACCTAACACACTTTTATCTTCATCTAATACTACAATTTTATTATGAGGATGTTTTTTAAAAACATGAATTACTTCTTTTTGATCAGCATTAAACTGAATTGTTGAAGCTCTTTTAATGTGTTTACTAACTTTTTCTCTTCTAGAATATAAAGCAAACTTATGCCCTATAATTTCGCCAATTACAAATCCTTCTTCAACAACTAAAATAACTGGAAATTTTCCTGTTTTTTTTTCATGCTTCCTAATTAATCCAGAAACTTGTCCAAAAGTATAATCCTTTTCAACTTCAATATAATCAAGACTCATTAAACCTGCAGCACTTTTTGGATCAAACTTAAGTAAAAAATCAACTTTATCTTTTGCATCTGTTTTTAATTTTTTTATAATTCTTTTTCTTCTACTTTTATCTAAAAGACGCAATAAATCAGTTGCTTTATCAGGATCAAGATAATGAAGTAAATTAACAATATCTTTATTTTTTAATTCATTCATAATTATTAATTTATACTTTTTTGATAATCTTAAAAGCATAAAACCTTGTTTATTTACATCAACTTCTTTAAACACATTAATATTATCTTTAGAAGTTTTTAAATTATATATTAATTGAGAATCATGATTATTATGTTTATGTACCTCTTTTTTCTTCATATTAATCATTTATAGCAATTATGTTTATTAATCTTACCTTTTTT
>CAXGTL010000019.1:0-22262 GCA_964012725.1 Candidatus Woesearchaeota archaeon | reverse complement strand
TCTTCAGGACGCTGTGTTTTTTTTAATTGTGCTATTTTTTGATTCTGTGCTTTGTCTTGTTTTTCAGACTTTAATAATAAATCTTCTAATCTGTTCATTTTTTTTGTTTGTTCATCTAATTGTTTTTGTAAATCTGACTTTTCATGAACTAAAGTTTGTTCTTGTTTTGTTTTTGGTTTTTGTTCAGATTCTGAGAAAAAATAATTGTGAATTGGATAAGATAATAATGTAAGTGTAATAACTCCTGCTGCAAGTGCAGTTGCTAAAGGTTTGTTTTTTATAGACTTTAGTTTTTTTATTTGTTGTTGAATTTTTTTCATTAATGTTGACTGTGGTTCTTGTTTAGAATCTCCAATATCTTGCATTAATTTGCCTAATAATATAGTAGAAGGTAATTCACCATGATTTATTCGTATTTCATCAATATTAGCTTTAGCCATATGTGTATTTGGGAGTAATTTGTTGTTTATAAATGTTTTGGTTTTTACCACTTAATAATGGTGAAGCTACCCTAAAATGTGTCAAATATTAATAAAGTATAAATATAAGGTCTGACTACTATAGTATAGGTGTAATAATATTGTATATTAATGGTTTAATATTAATAAATAATAAGATAAACAATAAAAGAATACGAGGTAAAAGAAAATGTTCCCAGGAATGAATCCAAAGATGATGAAACAAGCTATGAAGAAAATGGGTATGAAACAAGAAGAATTAAATGCAAAGCAAGTGATTATTGTACTTGAAGATAAGGAACTTGTTTTTAACAGCCCAGGTGTTAGTAAAGTTAATATGATGGGCCAAGATACATACCAGATTACAGGTGAAGCTGAAGAAAGATCAATAAATTCAGAACCTGAAATTAATGAAGATGATATTAATGTTGTTGCTGAACAATGTGGATGTAATAAAGAAGAAGCAGAAAATGCTATAAAAGAAGCTGAAGGCGATCTTGCAAAAGCAATAATGAGTTTGAAAAAAGAATAATAACACAGACGGATATTTTAAATGAAAAAAGAAAAAAATATTAATTCAAAAATCCTATTCCATTTCACCTCATTAATCATTCGGTGAAATTACATCTGGCCATGCCATCAATTTCTTTGAAATTAATGACATTGACGGCACAGACGGATGTTTTGAATTAAAATACAAAGAAATATGGAAGATTATAATAAGTCTAAAGAAGAAGCAAGAAAATATCTTAAATTAGCAGACCATATTTTATACAATACATATCCTTTGTTAAGTGATCCAAAACTTTTGTTGAAAGTAATGGATAATATCTTTTTATCAATTACAAATACAATAAGTGCTTTATTGTTTTATGAAAAGCTTAATAAGAGGATAACAGAATTTGATAATACATTTGAAACAAAAATTGATTTGTTTAGAAAAAAATGTTTAGTTCACCATAATTTCGACCCAAACTATATAAAATTAATATTGGATGTGAAAGAAATTATTGTTCAACATAGAAAAAGTCCAGTTGAATTTGTAAAAAAGAATAAGTTTGTTATATGTTCAAATGATTATAAAATGAAAACAATAACAGACAATGATGTCAAAAATTACCTAAAAAAAGCAAAAGCTTTTTATGGTAGGATAGATAATATATTACTAAGAGGTTAAATTAAACATGATTGAATCATTCGCAGATGCAAACGAAGAACTGAAAAGAGTAGATCATTTAATTTTTGTTAGCTTAAAATATACAAGAACAAAAGATGTAATTGTTAATATAATTAAAAGAGTTGTTGATTGTATAGACTTTTTGATTGAAAGTCATTTAAAATATGCACAAGACAAAAAGAAACTTAAAGAGGATATACCAAAAAATAGAGCTCTTAAAGCAGAGTTATTAAAAGAAGTTTTTGCTGACTCAGAAGAAATAGTAGAAATGGGTGATTTTTATTTATGGTTAAGAAGAATATTAAGAGCAAAACACACCAAAATTAATGAATTTAAAAGACATGTTGCATTGATAACTGATGTTAAAGATGATGATGGTGAAATGGAAAAAATATTAATAGGTATAGATGAATTAGAAGAGTTATATCACACTAAATTAAAAAGATATATGATTATGACAAATGAATTAATAAAAAGTAATTCAAAATAATATTTAAATTTTATCAACAAAATGAGGTTGAATTAAAATGGTTAAAAAAAAGAGGAAAAATACTAAAAAAAAACAAATTAAAAAATCAAAAGTCATAAAAAAAAGAACAAGCAAATTTAAAGTTAAGAATGATTTCAAAATTAAACTTAAACAAAATCCATTAAAACAATATAAACAACAAGCAAATATGGTTACATATTGGACAGGATTGGTTGTTATAACTACATGTAATTTATTTGCAGGAATGTTTTTGATTCCATTTTTATTAATATTGCCACAATGGCCAATGTATTTGTTGGTTGTGTCAATAGCATTAATATTTGGATTATTGTTTAACTTTATAATAAGAGATATTGATGTTGAAAGGCATCATCATATTTTAGCCATAACATTTATTCCAATAATTACAATAATTAATTTGTTTTTGATGACTGCTGTAGCAAACAAATTAGATATTGTGTTGAACTTGAATGTTGAACATAGTCCTTATGTAATAAGTTTGTTGTATGCAATAGTGTTTTTATTGCCTTATGCTTTTAGTATAGGAAGAAAAAAAGTAATAGCTAAAAGAATATAAGAAATTTAATAATAATAATAATAATAATGGCGGCAATGGTGCAGCCAAACCCTTATCAGGGTTTAACGGGATGGTGCGGCATGCGCAAACAAAGTTTGCTTAGCCACACTATGAAAAATAATAATAACAATGGCGGCAATGGTGTAGCCTGGAACCTTACCTAAGGTATTGGTGGGTAACAGCACAGGGGACTGTGGACCATTAGTGGACAGAGATCCCCTAGGCCGAGTTCAAAATTTATAATCATTATATAACTATGTGATTAATTATGAAAGTCTCGGTTGCCGCCCCATTTTTTATTTTTTTGAAAAATAAACTAAAATAAAGTGATAAATATGGCAGTATGTGATATGTGTGGTTCAAGTTCAGATCAGTTGTATGTTACTTCTATAGAAGAAAGTGAATTAAAAGTTTGTAAAAATTGTAGTTCATATGGCAAAATTACAAACATAATAAAAGCTGTGGAAAAAGAAAAGAAAGTTAAAAAAGTAAAAATAATAGAAAAAGAACCAGAAATTGAAATAATACAACTAATTGTGAATAACTATCATGAAATCATTAAAAATTCTCGTGAAAAAAAGGGTCTTAAACAAAAAGATGTAGCAAAACTAATGAATCAAAAAGAGTCAGTAATTCATAAAGTTGAATCAGGAAGTTTAAAACCTTCGATAAAATTAGCACAAAAATTTGAAAGATTTTTTAATATTAATCTTATTGAAGAACATGAAGAAATCCATGCAGGAAATATAGAAATAAAAGAAAGAGAAGGGTTTACTATAGGAGATATGATTAAGATTAGAAAAAGGAATTAGAAAATAATAAAAATCATTCTTCTTCTTCAAGAACTTGCCAAACACTATAATCATTGTTTGTATAAATATTATTAAATCTTCCTTCATATGGAAGCAAAAATAATAAACCATCTTCATCTGATCCCCAGTATTTTTGTTTCATTAAAGGTGTAATAAAAATAAAATTGATACTATAATTTTTTAAGATTCCAAAAGATTTAGAATATTCTCTTGACATAAAAATAGTATTCATTATGTTTTCATCTTTAGTTAAGATATTATTTATTGCCTTTCTTTCAGTAAAATACTGAATCCAAAACCCATTTTCAGGATCTGAAAGAATAATAGTATTACTTGGAGTTATATCTTGAATCTTAATAATTTCAGACTTAATTTCTTGATTTGGAAGACTATTACTTAATCTACTTGTATAAGAAATACTAGTAAATAAAATTCCACAAATTAATAAAAAAAAAGTTAAATCTCTAACTACATCAAGATTCCATTTATATTTAATTAAACCAATAAGTGCTATAGCACTAAGATAACAAAAAAAGAAATTTAAAAAAATATTTGAATATTGACCAAAATAAAGAAAATTAAAAAATAAAAATAAAATAATTAAATAAATAGGAATGTGCCTTTTCTTATTTTTCCAAGTAAAAATAATACCAATAATAACCAATATTAAAGTAAATACACTAAAGCCAAGGTAAGCACCAAAGCTTGTAATAAACTTAAGAACAAAAAGATTATTTTGTAAAATATCTATATTTACCTGACCTATAAATAATGCTAAAATTAATAAAATGAAATTTAAAACCAAAATTTTTTGTTTTAGTTTTTGATTTTTATAGTAAATTAAATAAGTAAACAACAAAATTATTGTAAAAATAGATTCAAAAATTCCTAAGAATGGAATAATAATAAAAGGTAATAAAGAAAAATTTGAATCTTTAAATTTAGTCAATAAGTAAAAACATAAAATAATCATAAAAATACTTAGTATATAATGATTTGAAACTGTAGAAATATAAATATAAATTGGTGATAAAGTTATTAAAACACACATAACAAAATTAAGAGTATTGTCTATTTTTACCTGTTTTAATGTTTTGAATAATAAAATAATTGTTGCTAAACCTAAGAGAATAGGAATAATTTGTGATATTAATTCTAAATTATTAAATAATTTGTTCAATAAAAAGAGTAATATCTGGTATGGATGATAATTTGAAAGATTAGATAGGTTTTGTGTTAATTCAATAGTTTTAATTGCATGAAAATATGAAATTTGTCCCATCATTATACTATTATAATATATTGATCTTATGAAAAATATAATAAAAGATACAAGAACCTGTATAAAAATAATCATTTTTAATAAATGATCTTCAATAATCCTATTTATTCCTTTTTGAGTTTTCATGTTGTTTTACAGTTTAAAAATTTGTAAACTTTTGCATTGTTTTTTTCATAAACTACTTGGAAACAAGCATCATTATTTGCATAATGCAAGTCTTCAATATTATAATGAATCTTATCATGTTCAGTAAGTAGGATATATTGAATATTGTGTTTATTTATTAATTTAATAGCTTCAATTTCTGAGTTTGTTTGATAAATTCTGTCAACATCATTAAAGATAGTATTTGCATTTTTTATATATAAAAAATTATTATCAAGTACAGTTTTTCTATTAGAAAATGAATTAATTGCATGACCATATCTTAATCCTGCCAAAATAGTATCATCTTTTTCTGTTGTTCTTGTAATCCAATTTAATACATTTAAATCATTATCTGAAGGAAGTGTGCCTAATTCTGAATTAGTTAAGTTAATAGTAGGTATTAAAGAAGTTAAAAGAAAAATAATTATAATTGAACTAAATATTAATTTTTTGAATTTAACAGCTTTTGTTTTATCAATATAATTTGATAGGTGTAAAAAGATTTTACTAGATAAAATAATTAGAGTTAAACTCAAGTATGAAACTGCTAATATTGGTGTTATTAATTTGAATATTAAGAGAAAGAAAATTGCTATTGTAAAACTTATTAATTTATAAGAATTTATTTCTTTATGTTTAAATACATACTTAAAAATTGACCAAATACCAAAAATTAAAGGAATTATGCCAATATAAGAAATATATTTTAAGATATTTAATGTTGTAAAAGTTGTGTTTAAGATATTACTTGGTAAATTACTCCAAATAATAGTATGTCCATGCAATAAAATTGCTTTTTTGTAAACTAAGAAAAGTGTCCATGAAATGAAAAAAGTTGAAAATAAAATAATTTCTGTTTCTGACTTTTTTATATTCAATCCTTCAATTTTTGTAAAAAAGATATAAAATAACAAACCTATGATTAATAATAAAGCCGTACCATGGATCATTGGCAAAATAATTGCAATTATTAAGAAATAATTAATATACTTTTCAGATTCATGAATTCTCATTAAACAATATAAACATGTAAAGATAAGTAAAATAATAATTGGTGCAGAAGATAAAGTAAAGACTGATGAACTAAAGAAAATCGGAATCAAAGTTGAAATAAATGCTGTTAAAAGTGATATATTTTTGTTTTTTGTTAATTGGTAACTTGTTAAATAAACAACAATTGTTAATAAAGAAATTAAAATATTTGGAACTAATTTACCCACTATACTTAATGGTAAAAATAAATTTAATAATGCTAAAACATAATAATACAAAGGAGTTGAGATAATTGTTCTTCCTGAATAGCTTAAACTATCATACATTAATGGAAGGCCTGTTTGTTTAATATGTTCAATTTGTCTTAGTTCTTGATATGAATCATAATCGAAATTAGGGTTTTGGAATGCAAAATAAAGTCTTAAACTTAGTGATAAAAGAAATATGAATAGTAGGATGTATCTGTGTTTATGTTTCTTGAAATGGTTGTACATATATATAGAAAATAAGGGTTTTTGTTTATATAGTTTGTGGGTTTTTTATTCTTTATTATAGAAATTAATATAAACAGAGTATTTATACCTAGATATTATGAATCATATGAATAAAGTGTCTTCAGGAAGTATAGTAGTGGATGAATTATTAGATGAAGGTTTAGATAAAGATAAGATTACTTGTGTATATGGAGTTGCTGCTTCTGGAAAAACAACATTAGCAATGTTATCTGCTGTTGAATGTGCTGCTAATGGTGGCAAAGTGTTATTTATTGATTCTGAAAATGGGTTTAGTGTTGAAAGGTTTAAACAAATTAGTTGTAATAATCTTGATTTGTTAAAGAATGTGTTTGTGATTAAAGTTAAATCACTTTATGATCAATTACAAAAGATTGAGAATTTGAAGAGAGATTTTGATAAGTTTAGTTTAATAATAATTGATACTATTGGTAATTATTATAGAAAAGAGGTTGTTAGAGATGTTTTTGCTAATAAACAATTGTATAAACAGTTTGATATATTAAGAGAAATTGCTGATAATAATGTTCCTATTTTGATTACTAACCAAATTTATACAGATCCTGTTAATAAAAGTGTTAAGATTGTTGGTGGAAAGATTGTTAGGAATAATGTTGATTGTTTAATTGAGTTGGTTAAGTTGGGTAATAATCGTGGAGCTGTTCTTAGAAAACATTATTCAATTAAAGAGAATAAAGAAAAAATGTTTAAGATTGTTGAGAAAGGGTTTATTCCTCTGTAAACTCACTAATATCAGGAAACTTGTCTTCTTTCTTAAGTAGACCTTTTCTTGTCATGTATTCTTTTGTAACAATATAAAAGATTAAACCTAGTGATTTCTTTCCTTTATTATTGCATGGTATAACAAGATCTACATTATTAGATTGATTGTTTGTGTCACATAATCCAATAACTGGGATACTCATTCTAACTGCATCTTCAACTGCGTTTCTGTCTGGCCAAGGATCTGTTGAAAATAAAATCTTTGGTTCAACAAAACCATCTAGTAAAGGATTTGTTAAGATTCCAGGTGGATATCTACCAGGATATGCTTTACAACCAATTAATTCTGCAATTTTTTTAATAGCTTTCCAACCATTTTCTCTTCTTGAAACAAACATAATATCTTGTGGTTCAAATTGTTCTAAAAAGTTGATTGCTATTCTAATTCTTTCATCAATCTTTTGAAGGTTTAAAACTGATAAACCGTCTGGTCTTGTCTTATATATGAAATTTGACATATATTTTGTTTTGAATTTTGTACCAATATGAACACCTGTTTTTAGGTATTGATCTGATGGTACTAAAAATTGTTTTTGTTGAACTGCCATATTAATTTTTCCTCCAGTTACAGTAGAATTAAATTCATACTGTATTTATTATCAGCCAATACAGTGGTTGTCTTAAGTCCACGTGTGTGCTTACCTTAAGACAGGCTAATATGTATAAGAATTGGGTTTGGGTTTATAAATATATATGTTAAATTTATGATAAAATGTGTTAAAACTCACTCAGCTTCTTTTCCTTTTCCTTGAACTTAATTATAGAAGTAGCACCACCATAGCCTAATTTCTTTTCCACAGATATGAATTTTCCTTTGTCTAACTTATCTATTCTTCTTTGAAAAGATTTGTATGATAGTTTTCCACCTTTATCACCATAGATCTTAAATAAATCGCCTATCTTTATGCTTATATGTTTTTTTACTTGCTCAAGTATGAATTTAGTCTCATCAACTAAGTCTGCTTTGTCCTTAACTGAAAACTCGTCTAATTTTTTAATAGCAGATTTAACATGATCAACAGTTATCTTTTGTGATGATTGTTCTTCTGCACAATTACCAGTTTCTCTCATTAAATATAAACCTGATCTAATGTCTTGCATTAACCAAGTTTTTTCTGCAACAAGATTGAATGCATTATCTTCCCAAACATTGCTAACAAAAGCATACTTTAACCTATTTTTTAAGATATTAACAGTTTGTGCTTCATTATATGATTTGAATTCAAGAAATTCTCCTGTTAATCTAGACTTTATTCTATTATCAAGGTTGTTAAGATATGTTTTGTAATTACTGACTAATATAATACAAGATCTGTATATACTTTCAAGTATAAAATATAAAAAATCAAAATCATCTAATTTGTCTATTTCATCAAAACAAAATACAACTCCTATTTTATTTAGTTTATCTTTAATTATGTTAAAAAGTTCTGTTGTTTTTTTGTTTTGTATAAATTTTAACCCCAATAAATTACAAATTTCTGAAACTATTTTAAAAGAAGTATTATGTGTCCAACAATTAATGTAAATAGGTATTACTTCATCTGTTTCTTGTTCTAATTCTTTTAAAACGTGCTTTGCTGCAACTGTTTTACCAACACCTGGTAATCCATAAATTAACAAGTTTCTTGCATTTCTTTTCTGAAACAAAGGTTTAATACATTTTGCAATTGTGTGTTGTTCTGTTTCTCTGTATGGAACTAGTTTTGGTATGTAGTCATAATCAAGTGCAACTGTATCTAAGAATAAACTTTCACTATCTTTTAACATGTTGTTAAATAACCCCATTTTGTATATGGTAAGAATTAAGTGTTTATATTAATTTTGGTGATTTAGTTGACAGTTTAGTTAATCTACCCTTTTACCACAGAATGGACAGAACTTATAGTTAATTGGCATATGAACTTTACAATTATAGCAATAGATAGCCTTGTTTCTTGCTAAGTGATGTTTATGTTTAGGTTTTGTGTTTGTTTCTTTATGATGTCTTGACTTTTCTCTAAAACCTGTAACAAACCATTTAATCAAACCATAGACTGCCATGATAATACCAATGTATAAGAAAGGTGCATAATTATATTGATCACTTGTCATGAAATAAGAAGTAATACTAACAACTGTTCCTATTATTATGAATACTAATGGATGGATGGATGTCATACTCATTTCACTTCGTTTCATTCGTAGCATGCAAATTAAAATTTGCATACATTTTCCTCTTTTTTGTTTAAAAAAACACAGAGCTCCGAAGAGCTCTATGCCTTATCACCTTCTTTTTTTGTCAGAAATGAAACATTCCTGAACATGATCAAGAACAAAAGTTCTTGACATGACTCGAGTCAATATGATATATAATTAATTATTTTTTCTTCTTAATATTTTTCTTAGACTTTGTTTTTTTAGTTTTTGGTTTCTTCTTACTCACTTTCTTTTTTGCAACTTTTCTCTTTGTTTTCTTCTTTACTTTCTTCTTAGCTACTTTCTTTTTTTCTTTCTTACCAATAACCTTAACACCACCCATATACTTCCACAAAGCTTTTGGAACTTTTATTGAACCATCTTTTTGTTGATTGTTTTCCATTATTCCAACTAAAGCTCTAGATGTAGCAATAACTGTATTATTCAAAGTATGTGCATAATATCTTTTACCTTGATCTTCAATTTTAATATTCAACCTTCTAGCTTGTGCTTCTTCCATATTTGTTAGTGAAGTTATTTCAAAATATTTACCTTGCCTAGGAGACCAAGCTTCTAAATCACAAGACTTTGCTTTAAGATCTGCAAGGTCACCAGAACAACATTCCCAAACTCTTATAGGAATTTCTAGTGCTTTAAACAAAGCTACTGAAAACTTTAACATTTTATCATACCATTTATAAGAATCTTTTGGTTCACAAATAATTATCATTTCTTGTTTATTAAATTGGTGAGTTCTATAAATTCCTTTTTCATCTATACCATGTGAACCAATTTCTTTTCTAAAACACATAGAATATGCAGTTTGTTTTACTGGAAGTTGATCTTTACTTAATGTTTTGTGAATAAATTGACCAATTAAAGGATGCTCTGATGTTGCTATCATAAACAAATCTTCTCCTTCAACCTTGTAAGCCATTTGTTCAATTTCTGCATGAGAATAAACACCTGTTAAAATATTTTCTCTAATCATTAATGGTGGTTCAACATATTCAAAACCTTGTTTTACCATAAAATCTCTAGCAAAATTAATCATTGCCATATTTAGTAATGCTAATTCACCTTTTAAAAAATAAAAACCTTTCCCAGATGTTTTTGCTGATGTATCAAAGTCAAGCATTCCTAAATTTTCACCTAATTCTACATGACTTTTTATTTTGAATTTTAATTTTTTTGGTTTACCAACTTTTTTAATTTCAACATTTTCTTTATCATTTTTACCAATTGGTACTGATTTGTGAATAATGTTTGGAATTTGAAACATAATTTCTCTAATATCTTTGCTTAGTTCTTTTGTTCTTTGTTCTATCTTTTCTATTTCTTTTGGAATCTGTTTTGCTTTTGTAATATATTTCTTGAACTCTTCTTTATTATTTTGTTTTTTTGCTTTATTTATATTCTGAGAAATTTGATTTCTTTCATGTCTTAATGTATCTAATTTTTTCTTTAAAGAACGCCATTCATTATCTAGTTTTTTAACTTTGTCAACTAAAGGAAGTTTTTGTTCTTGATTCTTTTTTTTAATATTGTCTTTGACTAATTGAGGAGTTTCTCTTATAAGATTTATATCAATCATATGTCTATCACCTATCAAAAATGGTACATTTTTGGAGGTGTTTGAAATCTACGATTTCAACCACCATATTATATTCTTATATAATGTTATATATAAATGTTTTGTAATAGAAAGCTTCATCCAAAAATCCTATTCCATTTTCTCACTTTGTTCGAAAACTCCATCTGGCCTTTGCCATTATTTACTATGTAAATAACAGCAAACAATGGCACAGACGGATATTTTGTATGAAGTACTAAGTAGAAGTTTGTTGTTATTAAATCTCAGATAACAATTCATCTAACTTGTTCATGAACTTTGTGTTATTTGGTTTGTTTCTGTGGTTTATGTTTGAAGTATATTTATTTAAATTATTTAGAAATAGTTCTATGTCTTTTTTTGTAATGTTTAAACAGGATTTACCATAACCAAGTTTTTCAACATAATAACCATTTAACATTTGCTCAATTTGTTTCTTAATTGGAATTGATAAGATCGGTTTTTTAAGACATATTGCTTCTGATATTAATGTAAAACCTCCATTTGTAATAATTGCTTTGCACTGTGCTAAATCATTAAAAAACTGTTTTTCATTGAACTTTCTAAATATAATATTATTTTTTGTTTGGTTTTTATCAAAACCATAGATTACAAAAGTTTGGTCAATTGTTTTTAATATGTTCATAAGTTTAGTATTAGTTGATGATGTTTGGTAAACTAAAATGTTTTGTTTTGTGTCTTTTGTTGATTTTTGTTTATAATTATCTTTGGATTTTACTTTTGTTTGTTTTTTATTTATATTTAATATCTCTTTTCTAATTAAAGGTTGAAAAAAGGATATGTTTTGGTATTTTTTATGGTTCTTGTTCTTTTGTTTATAATCCATATCAAAAAAAGAAGTAATCATGTGGTGCTTTGGGTTCAAAATAAATGATCTGATTATGATTCTAGTTATATAATAATTAATAAGAAATCTTTTATTGAACTTTTTTGGACAAGGTAAGATACACATGTTTGGAAATTCAAGTGTAATAACTGGAATTTTTTTAATGAAAGCAAGAAAGTTTGTAAAAGGTTCAAAATCTGAAATAATAACGTCTGGATTTGTTTTTTTTATTATTTTTAATATTTTTTTTAGAGTATTTAATGTTGGAAATGTGTTAAATGTGTTTTTAAAGAATGTTTTGATATAATTTAGTTTATTATTTTCATATACAAATGAAGGTCCATATACCTTATGTACTTTTTTAAAATGTTTAGATAAGAAAAAAAATACATTATTACTTGATACAATTGTTACATCATGGCCTTGTTTAATAAGATGTTCAGTTATGATTTTGCCTCTTATTGCATGTCCCATGCCTTCTCCTGCTATTCCATATAAGATCTTCATTAAATAGAGGAAATTTTGTGGATATATAAAGTTAATTACATGGGGATATTTATGAGGGAGTATATATAAGTAAAAGAAGAGTAAATACAAATTCATCCAAAAATCCTATTCCACTTTCTCGCTTTGCTCCAAAGCTCCATCTGGCCATGCCATCAATAACTGTGTTATTGCTGTCATTGATGGCACAGACGGATATTTTGAATGAAGCTAATATTACAAAAGATTTATTAAACAAAACTAACACCCACACATACTAAGGTGGTAGATATAATAATGTTTTCAAGTATATTTGTGTTTGGAATATTGTTCTTGTTCTTGTTTACCGTGTTAATTGTATCATTTCTTTCTTTGTTTAAGAAAAAAAAGAAAACTGATTATGAGCCTAATGTAAGCATAGTTGTTCCTGCTTATAATGAACAAAAGAACATAATTAAATGTCTTAAATCAATATATGGTTCAGAATATTCTAAAGATAAGATCGAAGTAATTGTTGTTGATGATAAAAGTAAAGATGATACAGTTGCATATTTAGAACTATTTAAAAGAAAGTGTGATCCAAGTTTAATAATTATAAAAGAAGAACATAGAGGTAAGTCTGAAACATTGAATGCAGGTATAAAAGCAGCAAAGTATGATATAATATTTACAGTTGATGCAGACACAATAATAAGTAAAGATGTTTTAAAAAAACTTGTTCAACCATTCTTAGATGAAAAAGTTGGTGCAACAAACGGTTCATGTGTAGTAAGAAACAGAAATTCCTTATTAGGTATGTTTCAAAATATTGAATATCATTATAATAATCTTATTAAAAAAAGTTTTTGTACACTTTTTGATAATGGAATCTGGTTTTTTGGTGCTTTTGCTTGCTATAGAAAAGATGTTTTAGAAAAAATAGGATATTTTAAAAAACATAGTCTAACTGAAGATGCAAATGCTGCACTAGAAATATATTCAGCTGGTTATAAAACTATGAATGTTCATGATGCATATGGTTTTGTTCTTGTTCCTAAAACTATAAAAGGATTTTTTAAACAAAGAACAAGATGGTGGATAGGTGTTTTGCAATCATTAAAAGCAAATAAGAAATTATTATCATTTAAATCAAGCCCATCTATTTTATTCTTGTTTTTTAATCAATATTGGTGGTCATTTTATTCAATAATTTCATTACCTATGATAGCTTATCATTTTAATTATTGGCTTCCATATAATACAACTACATTTTATACTTTTTTTATGTATACTTTCAGATGGTTTACTTTACTTGGACCAGTACACGTAATATATATGATACCTGAATGGGGTATTTCATTATATAGTATATTTGGAGTTTTATCAGGACTTATAACAGCATTTCTTATAATAAAGGCTTTATATTTGTTTAAAGAAAAAATACACCTAAAAAACAACATAATAGGTATCTTTTTTTACTTTCCATATACGATACTTTTAAATATAGTAATCATAATAAGTGTAATAAGAGCACAATTTTCAAAAAAAAGTTATTTTATTAAAAATTAATAAAAATCTTAGGTAACAACAAGAAATTTACAAAATTAAAAAAAGGTAAAGATATGATAAATATTGTTAACTTATTAATGTATTATATTATTGAAGACAGAACTGTTATAAACAAAATTCATACATATTTTAATATTTCTTTTTATGGATTTTTATACTTATCAATGAGTTTAACAGTTTTATATATATTATTAACATTAATTGTAGTTTTATTTAGAAAAAATGAAAAAGAAAAAGAGTTTGATCCAGAAAATGCTCCTTTTGTAACAATACAAATACCTACAAGAAACGAAGTAGTAGCATTAAGATGTGCTAAAAGATGTCTTGATTTTGATTATCCTAAACATAAATTTGAGATACTTATAGGAGATGATAGTGATGATAAGTCTGTTTCAGATAAAATTGATGAATTTGCAGCACAACATACAAATGTCCAAGTAATAAGAAGAAAAGAAAATATTGGATTTAAACCTGGAAATCTAAATAATATGCTAAAATATTCAAAAGGAGAAATATTAGTTTTATTTGATTCTGATTTTACTCCTGAAACAGATTTTCTTAAAAGAATAATCACACCATTTATACATGATAAAGAAGTTGCAACTGTACAAGCTAAATGGAATTTTAATAATTTTGATCAAAATATGGTAACTATACTTGCTTCTACAATTGTATATATTTTCCATCATGTAATACTTAATTTTATGCATATCTTTGGAACAGGATCTTTGTGTGGTTCTGCTGAAGCTATTAAGAAAAAAGATTTAATAGAATTAGGTGGTTGGACATCAGGAAGTTTAACAGAAGATGTTGAATATAGTTTAAGGCTTCATAAAAGTAATAAAAAAATGGTTTATTTGCCTAATCTTGAATGTTATAATGATGTGCCATATATTCCTATGGATTTATATAAACAACAAATGAGATGGGCATATGGAGTTATTACTTCTTATAAAATGCATTTTAAAGGAATATTTTTTAATAAAAATTTACCTTTGAAAAGAAAAATGATTAGTCTATGTGCTGGATTTGGATATAGTATGCCAATATTAATAGTTGTATTATTTGTTTTTGGAACAGTAAGTTTTCTTACAGATGTTCCTGGACCAATTAATGTTGCAACATTTTCTCTGGATTTAGGAAGGAATGTATTATTAACTTCTGGATTAATAATTGTTAGTTTGTTTTCATTGTATAGAGAAAAGAAAATTAAGTACTGGTTTAAAACATTATTATCTTCATTTAGTTTTGGTCTTGTTACAACTTATTATGTAAATAAAGGTATATTTAAATCAATATTTGGTAAACCAATGAAATGGTATCTATTGAATAAAACAACAGAGGTTTAAATTAATTCTATTTTTTTGTTTTTTTGGATTGCAGATTCAATAATTTTGCCTGGTTCAGAATTTCTTTTTACCCTAATTATACCTTTTTTACCAGACTTTACTGTTAATACATATTCATCTTCAACATGAACATCAATGTCTTGATTTGAATATTTTGGGTCTATTTTTAAAACTAAATTTCTTTTTGCAAACCTTGGTTCAAAATCAATTGGTTGTTGTTGATTTTTATTTTGAGTTCTTTTTCTTGAACCTAATTCTTGTATATCTATGCTTATTCCTAATTGTTTTTCAATTCTTTCTATATTTTTTCCTTCTCTACCAATTATCTTAGGAATAGATCTTTTTGGAATAAAAATCTGACATCTGTTCTGATCTAATAACTCAGCTTCAACATCGTCAACATAGTATAACATAAACTTTTCTATGGATTCTTCAACAAGCTTTTGTATGCCTGTTTTTTTCTTTTTCTGTTCTTGAACAGGAATCACAACAGTATGTTCTCCATATGAATAAATTTCAAACTCCAATTTGTCTGTTTCAAAATCATTTACTTCAACTATTGGTCTTGCAAGATCAGCTTCTGTCATACCACTTGGTACTTTAACAGTCATTTTTAGACTTAAGACTTTGTTTACTGCTCCATTTTTGATGAATACTACTGTATCAACTATTTGTGGAATAACACCCATCTCAATCCTACCAATAAATCTTTGTATTGCGTCAATTGGGTTAGTTGCATGAACAACACCAACCATTCCAACACCTGCAAGCCTCATATCAGCAAATAATTCAAAATCTTTTGTGTTTCTCATTTCATCATAAATAGTATAATCTGGTCTTGATAATAACAAAATATCATGGATTTCTTGAGGTGTTCCCCTTGCAATAGAATATTGAGTAATAGAATCTGAAAGCATAAGATCTCTTGGTGCTTCAACTGTTTTAACAATCTTATCTGTTGATGCAAAATGTTCAGCAAGACCTTGTGCAAATGTTGTTTTACCCATACCAGGTGATCCTGCAATC
Organism: Candidatus Woesearchaeota archaeon; assembly: GCA_964012725.1. GTDB lineage: Archaea > Nanobdellota > Nanobdellia > Woesearchaeales > CAXGTL01 > CAXGTL01. The sequence continues at coordinate 5,988 of CAXGTL010000019.1, read as the reverse complement.
AACATTCCGTCTGCTTGCTTTGCAATTCTATTTGTTAATTTTTCTGATAGTTTATAATCTTTAAGACTTAATTGTTTTACTGGTTTAACTGCAGTGATCTCCCATGCATCTGAAAAAGGAGGTCTTGTGATAACAATTCTATAATGTGATAACTGAACAATTGTTGAACCTTTTCTTGAAACTTCTATAAAACCATCTTTTCTCATGCCTGCTTCTTCAACAATTTCTTTTGCAATGTTTTTTATTTTGTCTCTATCTAAGATGGTTTTGTTAACTTGGACAAAGTTCCAATCACCTGGCATTCCTTTTTTTGCGTAAGGTGTTAGATTTTCTCTAATATGAACACTCATTGTTTTTTTGTCAAAGAATTTGTCTAAAACTAAATCAGTTTTTTCTATTTTTTCAAATTCTATGAAGATTGTATTAATTCCTTTGGATTGTGCTACCTTACTTTGCACTTTATCTGCTGTTATTAAGGTAGCTTTTTCTTTAAATGCTAAATGTCTAATCATTGCATCTATTTCGCCTGATCTTGCATGCATGATTTCAAACTGTTCAGGTCTTTTACCTTCATAAACTATTTTGAATTTGTTTTTTTTAGATAAATCTCTTAGTCTACTTATTTCTTCTAATCCTAAGTGACCAGTTTCTCTATTTTGGTTAGCCTGATGCTCTAGTTCTGCTAATACTGCTTCGTGTATGATTAAGTTGTTGATCTTTATTTCTTTTTTGTTTAGTTTTTTTGATAAAATTCCTTCTATGATTACAGAAGTGTCTGGTACTATTTTGGTTATTGTTAGTTTTTTTTGTTTTGTCATTTTATTTTTTTCTTTTGTTTCTGGTTTTGTTTTATTTATTTTTTTATTTTTCATATCAATACAACCCCAGTAAATGAACAAAGAACAGTGTTATTTTGTTCATGAATGTAATGTTTTCTAAAGTAATTGTGATTTCCTTTTGTTCTTTATAAGTATTTCCTTTGTCATCTTGATATTCAACTATAACGTTGATTTTGTTTTGTCCTGGATTAAGTGTTTTTGCAGAAACATCCTGAAATACCATATTAATATCTGTTGTTGTTATTTTTAATAATTTTTCACGATTAAGATACTGAGAATCAAGACCAATCTTTATATTTTTTGGATTTGAAAAACTATTTTTATTTATTAATACTTTTATTGGAAATGTATCATCAATGTTGACTATTTGTGGATATTCAGGATTTGTTATTTCTAGTTTTGGTTTGTCTAATAAAAGATATTTAATGTCTTGCTTTTTTAAAACATCTTTATTTCTTAATGTAATTGTTACTTCTTTATTACCAGATTTACCACTAGTATCTTTAAATTCTAATTTTTCTACAAATTCATGAGAAATTGGTAAATCGAATGATTTACAATCTGTTTTGATACAAATATTAAGATCTTTGAGATAAATATTTCCAAGGTTCTGAACATTACATTCAACAAATGTTAATTCATCAAAATAAAGAGTATTATCTTTTATTTCACATTTAAAATCTAATTCTGAAGAATAAGTTTTTTGTTTTTCCTCACCTAATTCATTTATTAATCCATCAATCTCTGATTTTGTAAAAATAGGATCACTTATTGTTGATTGAAAAAATGTTGAAGATGTTGTGTTTCTTGATGTAAATACACTAATAGGATATTTATAAACTATTTTTTTTTCAATATTATTAGGTGTTTTAACTATAAAATAAGTTGTTTTTTTTTGATGTGGCTTAAGATAAACTGTTTTAGTTTTAAATTCTGAAAATAATTCTTTTGGATGTGATAATCTCAACTCTGTTGAAACATAAAAATTATATTTATTTTCAACATTAACTACAATCAAATTATATGAATTAGGTCCTATGTTTAATTTCTCAGGTTCTACTTTAATTTCAACTAATTTGTAAGAATTAGGTTGTATATCTTTTATAGATGCTTTTATATCTAATTTGTTTGTTTTTATATCCACATTATAAGACATCCAAGAAAATGCAACAGATGATTTATTTGTACCAATAGATTCACCTAATTTTATATGTGAAGAATCTATATAACCAAATTGTCCAAAAGTTACATCAAAAGGTATCCAACCATATTCTGGAAAATAAACTTCTGACCAAGCATGAGAAACATAATCTTCATATTGTGGAAGATTAGAATATGCAACACCATATGAATATTTAGCTGGTATTCCTAAAGATCTTAACATAGATAAATATAAAACAGTAATTTCGTCACAAACACCTTTTTTATTATTAATAACCCATACTGCATCCTGAACTGATTCTGCTGTTAAAGTATTTAAATCATAATCAATATTATTTTTTATCCAATCAGCAATTTTTACTGCTACAATATATGTATCATCCTCACCTTGAACTATTTCTGAAGCTTTATTTATAATCATTTGGTGGTCTGATTTTATAGTTTGTGTTGGTTGAAGATAAGTAATAACATCTTGTATTTGTGATTTTGGAATTGGAAATTTTATTTTATTTTTAATTGGTTTAATAGTATTTTTTATTTTTATGTCCGAATCAATATAATAATTAAATTTTTTGTCTGTTGGTTCTTCCCATGTAAAAATAAATCCATCTGATGTTTCAACTCCATTTTGAGGTATATTTAGACTTAATATTTCTTGTTGTAAATTTTTAATAGGTTTAAGCTGTAATTCTGCTTTTATATTGCTAATTTGATAATTCTCTGATTTTGGTATAAGACTTATTGATGAAGACATCCTTAAATTAGAAGTTACTATTGAATTATCAAAATCATAATCCTGAGATAATGAAGGAGTTATTAAAAAAGTAATAAAAGTAATCAAAAATAGTAATAAAAATATCTTTTTTTTATTTTTCATTATAAATAACCTTTATTTTTTATTAAATAATAATTTGTGTTCATGTTTTTTAATATTTACTTTTTCCTTTTTAGATATCTCTTTTTGTTTTGCAAGAATTAATTTAGTAAAATAATTTTTACTTGATAATTTTTGAAATCCTATAATTAAAATTAATAAAATGATAGTATATAGTAAAAGGAAATAAAAATTTGTTATCCCTGATAGTAAATCATGTTTTAAACCTATTTTTAAAAGGTCTGAACTTAGAATCAATGGTGAATACCTTGCAAAACTTCTTATTGTTTCTGGCATCATACCAAGGGGAACAATAATGTCTGATAAAAATAACAATACAGTGCTTAAGGAAATAGCAGCAATTTCCCCAGCTTCTTCTGATTTAAATATTTGACCAATCAAAATCCCTAAAAATGAAAATAATGAAATAATTACAATTAGGAAAGGTAACATTTTCATAATAGGTAATATTAATTTAATCTTAAATAATAATGATGAAATTAATACAATAATTAATACTTGGGTTGTTACTATTATTAAGGATGTTAAATAATTGCTTAAAAGGAAAACAAGATCTGATAAAGGAGTGATTTTGTTTCTGAAATAAGCAGGACTACTTTTTTCCATCATAATCAAACTAGTTGAAAGCAAAATGCTAATAAACATGATTACAATCATTAAAAGATTTGGAAATAAACCTTCTAAATATGTTATTTCTGTTTCTATTCCTTTAATGTTTGTTTTAATAGGACTCACAATTTTATCTGCATCAGTTATTTGTATACTTCCAATATTTTCATCAATCTTCTTGAATGAGTTTTCAATATTAATAATTTTATCATTAACACTTCCTATCTGAGATTTTGCAGAATCTAATTTAGAACTAATATCAGCCCTAGATGAAGAAAGGCTGTCCATTTTATTTTTAGTTCTTTCAATATTAATGTTAATATTGCTTATCAATAATTGAAGTTCAGTAATTTGTTTACTTGTACCTGAATCAGAATCGTCAATCAAAGAAGTTGCAGTATTTACAAAACCCATTGTTTCGTTAATAACAGATTTTAATGAAGTAATTGAAGCTGTATTAGATTCTGTTTGTAATGAACTTACATCTGAATCTATACCTTGTAACTCAGACAAAATAGATGTTAATTTTGATTTAACATTACTATTTCCTGATTTTAATGTTGATAATTTTTTGTTTATATCAGAAACTTGGAATTCATTAGTATCTATACTAACATCTAAAGAATTAAGATCTAATTTTATTTGTTCAAGCTGAGTCATAGAATTAATATTTCCTTTTTTGATTTCAGATAATAAAGGTTTTCTATTAAAAATCTCAACCCTAGTATTTTCAAGCTTTTGTAACAATGTGTTAGTTAAATCCATTGCAATTTCTTTTGATTTTTCTGAAAATTTGCTCGACAAAGATTCAATAATAATAAAGACCATGTTAACCCTAGAATTATCAACATAAAATGTAATGGTATTGTCACCCATACCTTTTTCTAAATCTAAATCTTTAGGAAATATAACACATGCATGTATCTTATTAATTTTGATTTTATTAATACAAGCAAGTTCTGAAGCTGTTCTTTCAATATTGTATTGTTTTTCAGCTAATTTATCAATAAATGAATTGATATTATCATTATATTCTTCTGAATAAACTCCTATATTTAATGACATAGAATTTGTATTATTAAATGCTATTCCTAAAATAAGGATCAAGAATAAAGGACCTAATATCATGATTAAAGCAGAAGATTTAGATCTAAGTAAGAGTTTCAAATTTTTCTTAATTATTTTGAAAAGTGGTGGCATCATTTTTTTATTTTTCAATTATCTTGAACAATTCTGTTAAATTAGGATTGTTAATCTTAAGTTCTAATATGTCTTGTTTCATTCGTTTACTAAGCTTAATTACTGCTAAAATTACTTTTTCTGGTTTATTGCTTTGTATTTTCAGAGAAGTATTTGTTGTTGTTAATTTTGTAATTTTTAAAGATTTATTGCTTTTAAGTTTTTTCATAAATAAACCATATTTTTTAGACCTTGTTTTTAATAAAACTTCTTTTTTAGAAGAGTAGGATTGTTTTATTTCTTCTATAGTTGTGGATTTTAGAACTTTTCCATTCTTTATTATACCAACCCTGTCACAGATTTCTTCCATGTCATCAAGGAAGTGAGATGCTATTATGACAGTAATACCTTTACTTTTAATTTGTAATATTAAGTTAAGAACATCTGATCTTAATATAGGATCTAGATCTGCTGTTGGTTCGTCTAAAATTAAAATGTCTGGTTTATGAACAAGAGCGCAGATAATACCTAACCTTTTCTGCATTCCAAATGAAAGCTCGCCTGCTAAAACATCTTTACTTTCATATAATTTTGTTAATTTTAGAAGTTGGTTTACATTTGATAAAATAATTGATTTAGGAACACTATATAAAGAACCAAAATGTTCAAGATTTTCTAAAGCAGTTAGTTTTGGATAAAAACTTGGTTCTTGTGGTGCAAATCCTAATTTTTTATGAACTAATTTAATATCATCAAATATGTTAATAAATTTGTTATTGTTATTATAATAAATAAATCCAGCTTCTGGTTCATAAAATCCTATAATCAAGTTAAGTAATGTAGTTTTTCCTGATCCAGACATACCAATTAAACCAAAAATTTCACCTTTTTTAATTTCAAGATCAATATTTTTAAGAATTACATTTTTATGAAATTGTTTTGTTAAATGTTGTATTTGAATAATTGTGTTTTTATTGAATTTTGGTTTAGAAGAATTACTTTGTTCTTTTTGTTTTGTTTTTGTTGTATTTTTTGTTTTAGGTTTAGTTTTAGAATGTCTTTTAGTTGATTTTTTAGAATGTTTTCTAGTTTTCCCTCTTTTTTTTCTCTTTTTTACCAAGTTATGTGTATTTTGGTGATATATATATATAAAGGTTTTGTAATAGAGTATACATATATTGTCCCCAATATATAATAAAACCCAAAAAAGCAAGGCTTTTTGGGCCCAAAAAATCCCTGATTTTTTTGGGAAACATGCAAAAGCTTTATTTAGTGTGAAAAATTCCATATGTAAATTATATATAA
>CAXGTL010000018.1:0-22593 GCA_964012725.1 Candidatus Woesearchaeota archaeon | reverse complement strand
TATTATTATTATATATTATTATTATATATTATATTATTATTATTATATATTATTATTACATATTATATTAAATTTAGATGTATTTATTTAATTTTCAGTATTGTAATTAATTTAAAAATCAAAGAATTTGTAATTTTTTTGTTTTTGTAAGTTCTATACGAAACTAAGGTGTATGGGAGATGATGGAGGTTTGTAGATTATGTAGATTAATGTGTGATTTGTGGATTGATAGATATTTGTAGATTATGTAGTAAAAATAAAGATGTAATCATGAAATGAAAATATGATAATAAAGGAAATATATAATATAAAAAAAGAAAGGAGGCGCTGGGATTTGCACTTGAACAGTCTTGCACCCAGGATCAGAGGGTTGCAGCCTCTTGCCTTAGCTACTTGGCCACGCCTCCTTAGACAAAAATAAAGTAATAAACGGACCCGGAGGGACATTCGTATTAAATCTTTAATATTTCGAACCCTCGACCCACAGCTCTCTTCAATTAATTTGATAGAAGGCTGTTGCCCTATTAACCCAAATATTGTTTCCAGGCTAGGCTACGGGTCCTTAATATATAAGAATTATATATTTTATATTTAAAGGTATTTGTTAATTAGCTTATATAATAGTTATTTTGGAGTTTGGAAAAGGTTATAAAAAAGGTTTGAATAATTTTTTTAATGGCAAGAGAATTTTTATTAGAAGGAATATTAGGAAAATCTCAAGTTGCAAGAAGAGCTTATCTTTCTTGTTTTGATAGATTTAAGCAAGATGTTTCTTCTATTAAAAATATAAAATATATTGTTGATAGGTATGTTGATGATTTAGAAGAATTAGTTAAAACTAATCCTGAATTTTCATATCATATAGATAGTGCTAGGGCTGTTCTTCTTATGAATGAAAAAGTTTATACTTCAATGCTTGAACAAAATCCAAAAAAATTTGACCAAGTAAAACGTGATTATTGGTCTTGTGTTCACATGTCTGTTTTAAAAAATATACTAAAGAGGACATCTAGTTCTTGGAATGATATTGCTTTTGAATTTTCAGATTATATGTGTGAACTATTTGGGGTTGATATAACTTCTGTTTGGACTGTTCGTAAATTACCTAATGGATATTATATATTTGTTGATGCTTGGAAAAAAAAAGAAGAAAAAAATCCTCATAAGATTCTTTTAGATCCTGAAAAATTTATTGAACAACATTATGGTTTTATAGTACATCATTGCCATAAAGCAATATTATTAGGATATGATATAAACCATCCAGATCCTAAAAAAAGATCTCATGTTGTAGATTTTATTGAAAATAATTGGGGAAACTCTGATTTGGTTTCTTTGGATGATCATATATATGGTCCACATGAACGTGGAATGGTAATTTATGCAAAGTCTCTTCATTTCAGTCTTTCACAACCTCATAAGTTACATAAAAATTTTGTAGGAATTCAAATGTTAAAAGTGAAAAAAGATGAAAAGGATTTAGATTACAAACCATCTACTTTTTTTACTCCTAAACAATTTGATGCTGCTTTACATTTAAATCATGTTTTGTTAAAAGTTCTTCAAGAATTATAATTTATTAATTTTTTATTTTAATCTAATAACATTAAACACGTTTACTTGTTTACTTATGTTCTTGAAATTCATATAACCTAAATCTTCAGCTTCAATATCATTTTTTAAAAGATTGTATGTTTGTTCTGTAATTAATATTTGATTATGTTTTGCTTTTGATTGTAATCTAGAACCTAAATTTACTGTATTTCCTACTGCAGTATATTTTAACATATTTTTTGAACCAATATGACTTAATAAGACTTCCCCTTGATCAATACCCATACCTAATTTAATTAGTTTTTTATTTTTTTGTTTTAATTTTTTATTGATCTTTGAGATATTATCCTTAACTTTCAATGCAGATTTAATAGCATTTAAAGTATGATTATTATCTTCTTTTATAACATTATATATTGCAAATGTTAAATCACCTACTATTTGATCTATTATACCATTGTACATTTTAACAGAATCTCCTATTATTTTATGAAATACATTTAATTGTTCTGCAACCTTTTCAGGTGTTTCATTCTCTGTTAATCTTGTAAATCCTCTCATATCAGCAAATAAAACAGTTATATTTTTTTTAGTCTCTTCTAATTTTCCATCTTTATTAATTATTTTTTTTGCAATTGCTGGATCTACATATGTTTGAAATGTTCTTTCTAAATCTTTTTTTTCTTTATGTTTATCATTTATTCTATTTTTTAGTTTTTTGTTAATATCTTTTGCTTTACTAAATGTTTGTTTTACTTCTTTTCTTAATTTACCATGTGATAAAACAAATATTAATATTCCAAATAGAATGACACCTATTAATATATATCCTAATTTGTTGAGATTATCACCCATCACATTAATTATATTTCCAGTTATTTTGTTTTCTCCTTTATTTGTAATATTTTCTTCTGTTTCTTCAAAAACAAATACTTTTATATTTTCTTCATCACTTAATTTATCATATTTAACTATTAATTGTAATTCTTCATTTTTTAAATTTTCATCTATTTTATATTTAATTTGTGTTTTAGAATTAAATGTTTCTTCATAAATTTTAAATAAATTCTTTCTTATTATTAATATTATATCATCATATATTATTTCTTCTGATTGATCCTTTAGTTTAGTAGAAATTAATATTTCTTCATTAGGAATATACTCTTTTTTATCTGTTTCCAGGTTTATTGTAGTAATTATAGGAATTATATTTATTTTATGTTTATTTATTCCTTTATTACCAAAATTGTCAAAAATTTCAACAATTAATTCATTTTCATATGATTGTATATTATTTGGTATTTTTAATTTATGATGAAATTCATGTTTTATTACTTCTTCTTCTATATATTCATTTAAACTTATTTTTAAATTAAAATTATCAGAAATTTCTTTTAGATTTTCAATTATACCTTCAATTTCTATTTTTTCTCCTGGTAAAAATTCTTCTTTGTTTATTGTTGTTTTAAAATCAATTTTAGTTATAACTTCAAAATTTATATTTTCTATTATTTTTTCATTACCATAAATATCTCTTATATTGATTGATAATTCATAATTTCCATTTGGTATAAATATTGGTCCTAGTTCTGTTTCTAATTCCCCTTGGTTTATTTTAGAACTAAAAACTTGATATGTTTCTTTATCTTTTTTGATTGTTATCAAAGCATTTCCATCAATTTTTTCATTTTTTAAGTTAAATACTATTCCTTTTAAGATGATGCTTTCTCCTAATTGGAATTGTTTTTTATCTGTACTTATATTTACATTTAATTCTTTTACAATATTAAACTCATTAGAATAAACTTCTTTAATTGTTTTGTTATTTTCAATTATTTCATATTTAAATTGACAAATATCTTCATAAAAAAAAGGAATAAATAATTCTTCTTTAAAACTACTTTCTACATTTTCTTTAATATTAAATATTTTAGTCATTAATAGAGTTTCTTCTTCAGAACAAACCAGTTTTATCTTAAAATTTGCTAAAATGTTTTCATTAAATATTAATTTTCCAGATGTAGTCAACATATCTCCTAAATTATATTTTTCATTAAGGTTTTCATCTATTTGTATATTTGATAAACAATAATTAGAACTAATTAAAATTAAAAATATTATTGAATATATCACCAACTTATTTTTCATTATAATATATTGATTGTTTAAATTGTATATAAATTTATCTATATATGTATAATTAATATAACTCTTTTATGATATAATTAAGGTGACATGAGGTAATTAATTTCATCATCATTTAATTTAAATTCTTTTACTAATTCATTTGTAAATTTATTGTTGTTTTGAACTCCTATTTTAATAAAAGGTAAGACATCTTTTAATACTTTCTTTGATGAAGTATGCATTTTTTTGGATATTTTTTTAGATATTTCTTTTTTTTTTGCATTTTTCATTTTAGCTCTCCATAATTTTAAAATTCTTGTTGTAGGTCTGTAAACTATAAATTGGTCGTATTTTTTATCTTTACTTACAGCAACTCCTGAAGTCATTAAAATATTAAAATAAACTAATAATCTCCAATATTGCCATTTTCTAATTCTTGAATTAAATATTTCTGATTTTGATAAGAAATTATATGCTCTGTTAAGATCTTGTGGGTTTTTGTATTCTTTTGGTAAGTTTTCATCAATCCACAACAATGATTTACTTAAATCTTCATCAACATCATCTAATGCTGAAATTGCTATTTTGGGGTCTGAATTTTTTAATATTTTTATCAAAGCTTTTAACATGGATTGTTTTTGGTTCCTTGATGATAATTCTTCTAATGTTTTTGTATTTATTTTTTTATTTGTTGATAATAATTGTAAATCAATGATTGCACCTCTTAAATCTCCTCCTTGTATTCTTGCTAAAGTTTTTAATGTGATTTCATCAATTTCTATTTTTTCTTGTTTACATATTTTTTTTAAACAATTATATATTGATGTATATGCTAATGTTTTAAATTCTATCATTTCAGATTTTTTTCTTAAAGTTGATAATTTTTTATCATATGGGTTATTTGCTGTTAATATTATTGGAAATTTACTCTTTCCAATTATTTTAGTTATTGCTGAAATTCCACCTCGATCTTTATTTCCACTTAAACCATCAATTTCATCAAATAAAATTATTTTTTCTTTCATAAATAAAGACCTTTGTTGCGATGCATTCCCTATTAATGATTCTACTTGTTCTTTATTTCTAAAATCTGAAGCATTAATTTCTATCATTTCCCTATTTAATTCATTTGCTAATGCATATATTGATGAAGTTTTCCCATTCCCTGGCATTCCATAAAGAATAATTCCTTTTTTTGTTTGTTTTTTATAATTATTTATATAATATTTTAAGTTTTCAACTGCTTTATTTTGTCCAACTATTTCTTTAGAAGATTTTGGTTGATATTTTTTAGTCCAAGGTTGATTTGCCATAATTAAAAGGTATAATTTAATGTTTATTAAAGTTTGTTATATGTAGTTATATATATTAAACAATAGTTTTTTAAATGCTATTTAACCTACTCTATATAATATGGAATTACCTAAGAAATATGATCCTCAAGTTGAGGAACCTAAATTACAGAAGTTTTGGGAAGATGAAAATATTTACAAATTTGACCCTGATTCTGATAAACCTTTATTCACTATTGATACACCACCTCCAACTGTATCTGGTAAAATGCATATAGGTCATGCTTTTGGAAATAGTCAACAAGATTTTATTGCAAGATATAAACGTATGAAAGGATTTAATGTTTTACAACCTTTTGGTACAGATGATAATGGCCTTCCAACAAAATTACTTATTGAGAAATTAAAAAAAGTAAGAGCAACAGATATGCATAGAAAAGAGTTTACTAAATTATGTTTAGATACTTTAAACAATGAACTTAAACCAAGTTATACAAATGATTGGAAAAGGTTAGGTGTTAGTTGTGATTTTTCTGTAAAATATTCAACTATTGATCCTCATTGTAGAAAAATTTCTCAAAAATCTTTTATTGATTTATATAAAAAAGGTAGGGAATATAGAGTTGAAGCTCCTGCTATTTATTGTCCTAAGTGTAAAACTGCAATTGCACAAGTTGAATGCGAAGATAAAGAAGTTGCTTCACACTTTAATAATATTGTTTTTAAAGTTGGTGATAAAGATTTAATAATTGCTACAACTAGACCAGAATTATTACCTGCTTGTGTTGGTGTTTTTTATCATCCTGATGATAAACGTTATAAAAATCTTAAAGGTATGAAAGCAAAAGTTCCTTTGTTTGATTTTGAAGTACCAATTCTAGAAGATGAAAGAGCTGATCCTGAAAAAGGTACAGGGATTGTTATGTGTTGTACTTTTGGTGACCAAACAGACATGGAATGGCAAAAAATACATAAATTATCAATTAAAAAAGCAATTGGTAATAATGGTTTAATGACTGATATAGCTGATAAATATAAAGGTATGAAAATAGATAATGCAAGAAAAGAAATTATTAAAGATTTAAAGGAAAAAGGTTTGCTTAAAGATCAAAAACCAATAACTCATATTGTGAATGTTCATGAAAGGTGTGGAACAACTGTGGAATTTGTTCATTCTAAACAGTGGTTTATCAAATATCTTGATTTAAAAGATAAAATGTTAGCATGGGGTAATGAATTAGAATGGCATCCAAAATTTATGAAAAATAGATATGATAATTGGGTTAATGGTCTTGCATGGGATTGGTGTATTTCTCGTCAATTACCTTTTGGAATTCCATTTCCTGTATGGTATTGTAAAGATTGTGATGAGATTATTTTTGCTAAGGAAGAAGACCTTCCTGTAGATCCTACAGAGGATAAAGCACCAATTGAAAAGTGTCCAAAATGTGATTGTTCTGAATTTATTGGTGAAAAAGATATAATTAATACTTGGGCAACATCATCATTAACACCTACAATTGTTATTGAATTATTTAAAGATAAACCAATCTATGAAAAATTAAGAAATAATCCTATGGATTTAAGACCACAAGGTCATGACATTATTACATTTTGGTTATTTAATACTGTTGTAAAAAGTAAATTACATTTTAATATGAAACCTTGGAATCATTGTTTTATCAATGGTTGGATGTTAGATCCTAAAGGAAAAAAAATGGCAAAATCAAAAGGAAATGTTATTGAACCAAGAGATATAATTAAAAAATATTCTGCAGATGCATTAAGATTTATGGCAGGAGGAAACAAACTTGGAGAAGATTTGGGTTTTTCTGAAAAAGATGTTGTTACAGGAAAAAAGACAGTAACTAAAATTTGGAACGCATCTAAATTTGTTTTTATGCATTTAGAAGATTATGATTTGTCAAAACAAGAATTATTAACTTTTGATAAATGGTTTTTATCCAAATTAAATAAATTAATTAAATTTTCAACAGGTAGGTTTGAAATGTATAGGTTTTCTAGACCTAAACTTGAAACTGATAAATTATTTTGGCATACTTTTTGTGATAATTATTTAGAGGTTGTTAAAGATCGTTTGTATAATCCTGATGTTAGAGGTAATGATGAAAGAAAAAGTGCACAATATACTTTATATAATGGTTTGTTAAGTATTTTAAAACTTTATAGTCCATTTATACCTTTTATAACTGAAGAAGTTTATCAATTATTTTTTAAAGATAAAGAAAAAATAAAGAGTATCCATGTTTCTAAATGGCCAGAAGTTGATGAATCAATGATTGATGAAGATGCTGAATTGGCTGGTGATTTAGCAATAGAAGTTATAGGAATTGTTCGTAAATTTAAATCTGATAATAAAGTTTCATTAAAAACTCCTCTTCAAAAATTAGTTATAAAATGTGAAAAACCAGAACACAAAGTTGCTTTGATGAAAGTTATTGAAGATATTAAAGCTGTAACACATGCTGAAGCAATTGTTTTTGATCAAGAAGTAAGTATTAAATGTGAAAATTATCCCATGATATTAGGGATTGAATTGGGAGAGGTTGAGAAGAAGTGAATTTGAGAGAATTAAATTTAAAGGAGTTTTCTGATAAATTAGATGAAGGTGATTGTTGTTATAAAAAAAAATTATCTAATTTTAATGATTCTATGACTGCACATTGTTCAGTTATTGAATATAAAAATGAATCTTTTTATATTATTTGTTCTTTTACTGATAATCTGATTAGTGAAGCTTTTGCACATACATATTATCCAATACATCCATCAAATGCTTCAAATGAAATGGTTGATAAGTTGATTGATTACGGTAAAACTAAGGGTGTTTCTGTTGTGAGGGAAAAACTTTTTGATGTTTCTGGTTTAGATTTAGATAAAGAGGAATTACATTTTTATAAAAAAGCTAAACCTTCTGGAGGCAATTTTGCAAGTATAGATCTTTTAGAAGATTTTTTAGGAGGGTTAGAGAATTTATATCATGTTCTTATGAGATCTTATGAAATATTTGGTAAGGAAAAAAGTGACTAAATTAATTAACCTTTTTCCATCTAATTCCATCTTTTGTATCTTCGAGAATTATTCCTTTTTGTTTTAGTTCGTTTCTTATTTTGTCTGCTTTTGTAAAATTTTTATCTTTTCTTGCTTGCTGTCTTTGGTCTATTAATTGTTTTATTTCATCTGGTATTTTTATTTGTTCTTCATCTTCTAATAAATTTAAACCAAAAACTTTGTCCATTTCTTCAATTGTTTTTAATTTTCCTTGTGCTTCTTTATCCCTTATTAATTCCCACATAATTGATAATGCTTTTGGAGTGTTAAGGTCGTCATCAAGAGCATGTTCAAACTTTGTTAAGTATAATTCATTTATTTCTTGATTTGTGTTTTGTTTTAGTTCTAATTTTTCTTGTTTTAAATCTCTTATTATATTTTTTAGTCTTTGATAAGATATTTTTGAAGATTCTAATCCATCAAATGTAAAATTAAACTGTTGTCTATAATGTGCTGTTAATAATAAATATTTTATTTCATATCCTGAATAACCTTTTTTAATAATATCTCTTAATGTATAAAAATTTCCAGATGATTTTGCCATCTTTTTATTATCTACTAATAAATGTTCGTTGTGTATCCAATATTTAACCCATGGTTTTTTATTGAATGCACCTTCACTTTGAGCAATTTCATTTTCGTGGTGTGGAAAAATTAAATCAACTCCTCCTGTGTGGATATCAAATTGTTTACCTAAATATTTTGATGACATTGCAGAACATTCAATGTGCCATCCAGGTCTTCCTTTAACTATTGTTCTTTTTCCATTAATAAAAAATTCAGGTTCCCAAAAAACATCTCCATCTTCTTTATCCCAAGATTTCCAAAGAGCAAAATCTTGTGCATTTTCTTTTTCATATTCATCCTGCTTAACCCTTGCTCCTACTTTTAATTGGTTTATATTTAATTTTGATAATTTACCATAATTTGGAAATTTTTTAATACTATAATATATACAATTATCTTCACCAAGATATGCTATTTTTTTTTGTAATAATTTGTTTATTATATTAACCATATCCTGTATATGTTCAGTTGCTTTTGGATAATTTTCAAAGTTTTCTATATTCAATGTTTTAATATCTTCAAAAAATATTTTAGTATATTTTTGTGTAAATTCTTTTAATGATATTTTTTCTTTTTGTGAACTTTTAATTGTTTTATCATCAATATCTGTAATATTCATAATTTGTGTAATCTTAAATTCTTTAAATTTTAAATATCTTCTAAGAATATCTGCTACAATATATGCTCTAAAATTACCTATGTGTGCATAATTATATACTGTTGGACCACAAGTATAAATTTTAACTTCTCCAGAAACTATTGGCTCAAACACTTCTTTTTTTCTTGATAATGTATTATATAATGATAATTTATGTTGTTTCATTTTGTTATTTTTTTATTATCTTTTTTTACACAAAAACACACAATGATCTTTTTCAAATGGATCAAGAGTTTTAAAATCAATTATTTCTAGATTTTTTTTTAATTTATTTTCTACTTCTTTGTATATTTGTCTTGGTTTTTTTGTTATATCTATACTTCTTGATTTTATTGCAATCATTGCTAATCCTTTATTTTTTAAAAATAAATCACAATTTCTAATGAATATTTCTGCTTGGTCTTTTTGTGCAATATCTTGGAATATAAAATCAACCATACACATTTTATCTTTATATTTTTCTGGTTGGTGAGCATCTGCTAAAATAGGTGCTATATTTTTTCTTTGTTTACACATAAATAACATATCTCTCATAACTCTTGGTGCAAATTCTAATGCAAAAATTAGTCCTTTATTACCTACAATATCTGATACATGACTTGTTGTTGTTCCTGATGCACTTCCTAAATAAAGTATTACATCTCCTTGTTTAAATCCTGTTTTTTTAATGCCTTTTTTAATTGCAGCTGCAAGTTTACTTTTTTTTATATCCCATTGTCTATATTCCACTCCTCTATCTTTATACAATCTTTCTCCATACACTTTTACACCTTTAACTAAGTTGATTGTGTAAAATCTTCCCCTGTCTTCGAATATTTTGGGATGTTCTGTTTGTTTCATTTTGCCCACTTACCGCCCCCAACCACCCACCCTTAGTTTAGTAAGTGGTTATGATTAGGTTTGTTTTTTAATTATAATTATTTATATTTTTAATTTGTCTAATTTATTTCTTAATTTATCACCAATTAAATCTCCTTTAAAATAATCAACTTTTGCAGCAATTAATATTTTGTCTGCTAAGATTCTTGCCATTTTTCCTTTATTTTTGGCTCTAGTAACTAATTCATGTGAAATTATAAGTCCATGTTTTGGGCATCTTGCTCCAGTTTTTAAATGTCTAAATAATGCTTTTTCTGCACCTAATAATTGTATTGTTGATGATGGGAACTCAACGAATCTTAATAAGGATCCTGCATGTGAAAGTAATTTTGCTGCTATCATTGTACCTGCAACTATTTGTGTGTTTGGCATGTATGATAAAATTAATTGTTCAAGATAAAGTTCATGTTTTTTCTTTAATTTGAATAGGTTAGATATTTCACCTGCTAAGAATTTTATTTCATTTACATGTCTTTTATCAAGATCTTTACCTAAACATTGTTCTTTTTTTATTTTTAATTGTTTTAATAATTCTGTTTTATTTTTTCTAAGTATTAATTCTGAATAATTTTCATGTTTTTCAGTTTCTTTGTCTAATTCAGGTAAATATAATGAATACCATTCTCTGAGTCTTTTAGTAAGCATATTTGTACATTTTTCTATTTCTTCTATATTATTTATTGTTTGAATGATTAGGTTTTCTTCATTAATACTCTTTATTAATTTTTCTTTTGTTATTTGTTTATTTTCTTTTATAAACTCTTTAAAATAGTCTTTATTTTTCAAATAAGCC
Source organism: Candidatus Woesearchaeota archaeon (assembly GCA_964012725.1). Taxonomy (GTDB): domain Archaea; phylum Nanobdellota; class Nanobdellia; order Woesearchaeales; family CAXGTL01; genus CAXGTL01. Next base: position 11,651 of record CAXGTL010000018.1, on the reverse strand, counting down.
AAAATTTGTCTTTTTTCCTCGATATTAAGCTTTTTTTGGTCAATTTTGTGTTTTTTAATAAGTTTTTCAATTTTATTAGATTTTGCTTTATCAATTACTTTAAACTTATCATTAAATACATACGTTCCTACAATGCTTGAAAACACTAAATTTGACATTCCTAGCCTTTGGTTTGTGCTATTTATATATAATAACTTATATACTACAATATATAGGTTGTAAAATGGTAAGGTTTATATAGGGTTTGTGACTACTCCAGAATAATTAATGAAAAAATAGAGGTGTTGAAATTCAGGGTTTACAAGCTCTGTAATGTGATAATTAGAAAACTAAATATAGGGGTAATAAAATGAAACTAAATAAAAATATAGTAATAAAAACATTGTTTTTGTTTGTTATTTTATTTGCATTAGCTTTTTCAGTTAGTGCTGATATTGATATGGCAACAGGAACAACTGATTTAGGAGACATTACTGATGGTAGTTCAGGAGTAGGAGCATTTACTGTTGATAATACTGCAACAAGTGGTGATCCATTAACAAGTATAAGGTTTGATATTGGAGAAGGATTTTCTACTGCAATAGATCAAGCAAAAATTACAACTTTAACTTTTGTACCTGCATCAATTGCAAGTTTAGCACATGATGATGCATTAGAAACTGTTGATTTTACAGTTGCTGTTCCAACAAAAGCATATGCTGGAACTTATTCAGGAGATATAAAAACATATACAACTGATCCTGCTTTTGACGATACTGAAACTTTTACATTTACAGTACCTCAAAGACACGAAGTTGTTGTTAGTGGTAATAAAATTATTTTAGAAGATATGTTAACAGGTTTAGAAAGTTCAGATGATTTTATAATTGTTAGTAATAGTAATGCAGCAACTTCAATTATAAGTATTACTGCACCTGCTTCAATAAAAGATTCAGATGATCATAGTTTAGCTTTAACAGGAGTATTATCATTCTCAGCTGTAACAGAACCAATTACATATGGTGGAAGTACTACAATAACTGCTACATTAACAGGAGTACCTGCTAATCAACCAATTGGAACTTATGGTACAGGTGAACTTGCTGATGGAGCAATAACTATTACTTATGGAAATAGTCAAACATTACAAGTACCTTTACAAATAGAACTACAAAAACCAACAGAATCATTAGACATTCCTGAAGAATTAGATTTAGGTGGTTCAAGTCAGAAAAGAAATGAAATCATAAGTACTATGTTTCCAATATTAAATGATGGAGATGAAACTATAACAGAAATTACTGTTTCAGCTTTAAATGTTGGAGAAGATTATGAAATCAAGTTTAAGAAAGAAGATGATGCAGAATATGGTGATTTAATTGGAGAATTCACATTAGCTCCAGGTTATAGTGAAAATATCAATGTTCAAATTTTTATTCCAGAAGATCAAGATTCAGGAGTAAAAGATATTGGTGATATAGTTATTGAATCAGCAGAATTAGGTAAAAACACAATCACTCAGTTTGAACTAGAAACAAGAACTATGCTTGAAATTGAAGATAATGAAATCTCAGTTACATTTGATTCACCTGACGAATTTGGAGATGAAACTGAATTCGGTGATGGTGGAACAATCGGTGGAGTTCTTCCAGGAAGTGAATTAGTATTTACTGTAGGTATTGACAACTTATTTTCAGAAAGTTTAGATTCTGAAAAAGAACTTGAAATGAAAAGTGTTAAAGTAGAGATTACTTTGAAAGATGTTAATGATAATAAAGATATGGACAAAAAAGATTCTTTAGGAACTATAGATGCTGGAGATAATGAAGAAACAGACATTAAATTCACTTTACCTAAAAAAATTAATGAGAAAGAAGATGGTTATGAAGTTATCATTGATGTTTGGGGTACTGACAAAAATCGTGCAGAACATAGATTCCAATGGACAGCAACATTAGAAATTGAAAAAGAAGAAAATTTCATAGAAATTACTAATTTCAGATTTATGGATGCTGTTGTAGAAAAAGGAAATACTGCAAGATTAGAATTTGAAATCCTTAACATGGGTCAAGAGAAAGAAGAAGAACCTGCTGTATTTATTGAATGTAAATCTTTAGGAATAACAAAAATATATGATAAAAATGATATTCCTAAGTTAAGAGATAATTTACTTGGTTCAAAAGCTGACTATGAAACAACTTTTACATTTGAAGTAGAAGATTCATACAAAGTTGGGGAACATAGTTGTGTTATGAAATCTTATTATAACTCAGATGATGAAAGTGACAGAGCTGAAACTAAATTAACAATAAAGGAATCAACTAGTCAATCTTCAACAACTGACACAACTTCAACAACTACAGACACAACTTCAACTACAACTGATCAATATGTACCTTCAACAAGTACTGGTGATCAAACAAGTCAAACAACTGATTCAACACAAACAGGTATCCAAGGACAAGTTGTAATAGGAGACCAAGGATTTTCAGATTCAATTGGTTACACTGTGTTATTAGTAATTGTAGGAGTTTTATTATTAGCAATATTAGTATTGTTAGTAATTAAGTTCTTTGTTTAGTTTTTTTGTTTTTTTATTTTCTTTTTTTAATTTATATTTTTCTTGATATTATTTTATATTACTTTATATGATTTGGGTTATATTTACTCTAAAATATAGTCTATAAAACAATGTTTATAACTATGGAAATGTTTATATACATTTTTTTATTTTATTGTATTAATTGATTATATTTTATTTATACATTAAAATGTGCAATATAATAAATGAAAATAATAGGAGATGATTATATATGAAAAATAAACTAAATTTAATGATTTTTGTTTTATTTGTAATAGCAAGTTGTAGTCTTGTTATTGCTCAAGAAGCTTCTAATTATAGTTATGAAATAGAATTTGTATCTGAAGTTCTATTTGATGGTGAAAGAGGTATTGAACAGGAAAAAGAGTTTACTATAACAAATATTGGTAATGGCACTTTGGAAAATATTAATTTGGATTTAAGTTTAGAATCTGATGAAAATATGTCAATAAGGCTAGATTCAGCAAGTTATTCAGATGCTTTGTCTACATTTAGTTTAGAACCAGGGTTTTCTCAAAATATATTTGTTAAAACATATATTTCTTTAAGTGAAAAAACAACAAGAACAAAAGTTGCTGAATTAAGTATTTCTGCAGACAAAATTGATCCTGTGAAAACTTTATTTTATAAGCAAGCACCTTCAAAATTACAAATATTAAGTATTGAAGTAGATGATGAAGATGATGAATATTTTGTTAGTAATCTTGATAGGGTTGATGATATTAAACCTGAATCTAAGTTAGAATTTACAATTGAACTTGAAAATCTTTATGAAGATGAAGATAATGAAAGGCAAGAAATAAGAAATATTGATGTTGATATAAGAGTTATAGATATACTTAATGATGGTAAAAAAGATATTCATGAAGATGCTAAATCATTTGATTTAGATCCTACTGAAACTGAAGAAGAAACTTTGGAATTTGATATACCTTTAGAAGTTAATGAAAAATCATCTGGATATAAAGTTGAAGTAACAGCTAGTGGTAAAGATAGATATGGTACAAAACATGAAGATGAATGGGAATTAATACTTCTTATTGAAAAAGAAGACCATGATATAAGAATAATAAAATCTGAACTAGAACCTTCTGAAATTTCTTGTGATATAAAATCAACATATTTAGATACTAAAATACAAAACTTTGGTGGGAAAGAAGAAGAAGATGTAATAATAGAAATTATTAATCATGATTTAAGAATAAATAAAAGGTATGGGTTTATTCCTGATTTAGAAACTGATGTTTTTGATGAAGATTCAGAATTTGCACATAGTTTTTATTTAGAAATACCTAAAGGTACAAAAATTAAATCATATCCTTTAATTATTAATGTGATTGATGATGATGACGATGTATCTGATACACGGACAATTAATCTTGATGTTAAGGGTTGTGTTCAACAAAAACAAGAAAAATTACCTGTTAGTGCTTATGAACAAGCATTGAAACAAGCTGAAGAACAAGTTTCTCAACAATTTGTTCCTAAAGAAACAATAAAATCATCTGGATCACATGATTCATGGAAAACTGCTTTATTAATATCTGGAGCTGTTATTTTATTAGGTATTGTTATTTTTATGATAATGGCTGTTGTTATTAAAGGTAAGAAAAGAAGAAAGTATTAATTTTTTTTGTTTTTTATTTTATTTATTATTTAGATTTATTTTAATTTACTTATTATTATTATATTTTATTGGTGTTTTTATTATTTCTTAATTTCTAAAACATAATAATTAGAATCGCCTATTTGTAATTGTCTATTAATATTAACTTTAAGTTTGAACTCTTCTGCTTTTGTAGTTATCAAATCTTTTTTTCTTGATAATATAATCATTTTTCCATTTTTATTTAATACAAATTCTGTATGATAAAAAAACTCTTTATATATTTTTTCAATCTTTTTTTTGTCAAAGAATTTTCCTGGTTCAATTATTCTTGTTATTATAAAATCTATTTCGTTTTTATTAAATTTAGTATCTAACCATTCAATATCATATCTTCTAAATTCGACATTCCTATCAATTCCACTAATTTTTGCATTTTTTTTACAAGAGTTTATATGTCTTAATAATGATTCACTACCTATAATTTGAAATTTATCTTTTTTAATATTTGAATCCAATTTTTTGAATAATTTGTCAAAATCTATATGTGAAAATGGTTTTAATTCTTTGAATAAAAATTTTTCTTTTTCAAAAAATCTTACTGGGAAGTTTGATGCAAATAATCCTGTTTCTATAATTATTGTTCCATCACTACAAAAAGGATTAATTATCTTTTTGTTAGGTTTATATCCAGATATTCTTGTTAATGCATAAGCTATAGTTCCTTTTAGTGAGTCTGGGTGATGAAATATTTTATAACTTCTTTTGCTAAGGTTCATTCCAGTTATATCTATCCCTAAGTATAAATTTTCATTATAAACATATGCAAAAATTATAATATCTGGTTCTGTTAAATTAACTTTTAATTTGTATTTATCAATAAATAACCCACCTATTTCTTCTTCAATTTCTTTACTATTAAAACTATGTTTTCCCATTCTTTTACATTTTACTTTAAAACTAGTTTTTTTATTAATCCAATCTTTTATGTCAAATTTTAATTTTTTAATATCATTTATTTTTGTGATTTTTATTTGATCTAATAAGATAAGAATTTTTGAAATACTTTGTGATTTATATGCAATTTTAACTAAATCTTCATACTTGTTTGTTTCAAAGGTTATTACACTTGGTTGTTTTGCATCTATTTTTGTATCTTTTTTAATCAATTCTTTAACTTCTAATTGAGAAATATCTTCAATTCCTGGATGTGTTATTAATAATGATTTCATTTTGTTTCTTCTTTATTACCATTTCCATTATTTTCTTGTACTATTTTAGTAATTGCTACTAGTTTATCATTATCACTTAGTCTCATAATTCTTACACCTTTTGTATTTCTTCCTATACATGAAATCCCTTTAACAGGTGTTCTAATCATTATACCATTCTTACTTATTAACATTATTTCATTATTTTCTTGAACACTACATGCACCTATAACTTTACCATTTCTTTCATCTGTTTTTATATTAATAACTCCAACTCCTCCTCTATTAATAATTCTATATTCTTCAATCTTTGTTCTTTTTCCATATCCTTTTTCAGTTACTGTAAATATATCCTTATTATTATCAACAACAATCATGTCGATTACTTTATCATCATTCTTAAGATATATTCCTCTAACACCTTTACCTGTTCTTCCAATAGATCTTAAATCTTCTTCTTTGAACCTTATTGCCATACCATTTTTAGTAGCTAATAATATTTGTTTATTTCCATCTGTTTTTACAACATTTATTAAATGATCATCTTGATCTAATGTTATTGCTCGTATTCCACCTTTTCTTGGTTTTTGAAACATAGTTATATCTGCTTTTTTAACAGTTCCATTTTTAGTAGCCATTATTAAATTTCCTTGTTTAAATTCCCGAATAGGTACCATTGCTGTTATTTTTTCATCTTTAATATTTAAAAGATTAATAATTGCTTTTCCTTTTGCTTGTCTTGAAGCAATTGGTATTTCATATACTTTGAGCCAATGTACTTGTCCCTTGTCTGTAAAAAATAAAATGTATGAATGTGTTGAAGCAATAAATAAATCACTTACAAAATCTTCGTCTTTTGTAGTTGTAGCTATTACTCCCTTACCCCCTCTCTTTTGTTTTTTATAAGTATCTATGGTTAATCTTTTTATATATCCTTGATGAGTTACTGTTATAATCATATCTTCTTCTTTAATCATATCTTCAATGTCTATTATCTTTTTCTCTTCATCTGATAATTCTGTTTTCCTTTCATCACCATACTTTTCTTTTATTTTTGTTAATTCTTCTTTAATAATATTAAATATCCTTTTATCACTTGCTAATATTTCTTTTAATTCTTTAATTAATTTTTGTAATTCTTTATTTTCAGTTTTTATTTTTTCTTGTTCTAATGATGCTAATTTTTGTAATTTCATATCTAAAATTGCTTTTGCTTGTGTTTCTGTTAATTTATAATCACTAATTAATGTTTTAACTGCTTCTTTAACATCTTTACTTTTCTTAATCTTTTGTACTATATTATCAATATCATTTAATGCAATAATTAATCCTTCTAAAATATGAGCTCTTAGTTCTGCTTTTTTTAGATCAAAAGTTGTACGTCTTATTACAACTTCTTTTCTATGTTTTATGAATTCTTCAATTATTTGTTTTATATTCAAAGTTTTTGGTTCATTATTTACTAATGCAAGCATATTAATGCCAAAAGTTGTTTGTAATCTTGTTTTTTTATATAATTGGTTTAAAACAATATCTTGATTAATATCTTTTTTTAGAATTATAACAATCCTCATACCTTGTTTATCTGATTCATCACGTATGTTACTTATTCCTATAATTTTTTTGTTTTTAACATTGTCTGCAATTTCTTCTATTAAACTTGATTTGTTAAGTTGGTAAGGTATTTCATGAATAATTATTTTTTTCTTATCTTTCTTTTCTTCTATGCTTGTTTTACCTCTTATAGTAATTTTTCCTCTACCAGTTAAATATGCATCTTTAATTCCTGATCTTCCTATAATTATTCCACCTGTAGGGAAATCAGGACCTTTTACTAAACCAATTATTGTGTTAATGTCTGCTTCAGGATTATTAATTATATAATCAATTGCATCACAAACTTCTATTAAATTGTGTGGTGGTATGTTTGTTGCCATACCAACTGCAATTCCAGAAGAACCATTAAGTAATAAGTTTGGAATTTTGCTTGGCAAAACTACTGGTTCCTTTAAACTTGTGTCAAAATTTGGTTTAAAATCTACTGTTTGTTTTTCAATATCTGTTAACAACTCTGTTGATATTTTTGATAATCTTGCTTCTGTATATCTCATCGCAGCTGCTCTGTCGCCATCAATACTGCCAAAATTACCTTGTCCTTTAATCAAAGGATATCTTAATGACCATGGTTGAGCCATTCTTACCATTGAATCATATACAGCAGTATCACCGTGTGGATGATATTTTCCTAGGCAATTATGTGATATCATACCATTTGCTATAAATTCATGATCATCCTTAACTTGTATATCATAAGTTTTTTCAGAAAGAGACTCTAAAACCTCTTTTACTTTTATAAATATTAGATTTTCTTTAATTATATTTTCAAATATCCCTCCAAGAGGGGAACCAATTAATTTTAATTTCTTAAGTATATTCCAATTAATTATTTGCTCTTTTCCCAAGGGCCTTTTAGTAAGGTTTTTAGAATACCTTATTTTACAGGATTTATTGTATTGAATCCCTAATCTAAATTTATTACCTTTTGTATCTTTATACCATCCTCCACCAAGATGATGTTTACTTAGCTCTCTAAATATATGTTTTGAAGCATAAGGAATATTTTCTGAAAAGTTCTTCTTTTTTAGTGAGAATTTAATGGTTAATAATTTTTTTTGTTTATTTATTTCATTTAATTTAAGATTCTTGCATAAATCTAAACAATTTTTTCCTCTAATTTCTAAATTGTAAAAAGGATAATTTGTTTTTATTTGTCTATTTTTAATGAAATGAGTTTTAGATGTACTTACATATCTTTTACTAAAAATGCCTAAAGACAGTAATAAAATTTGTAATTTATCAATTAATTCATAAGAAACTGAGCCATAATGTATTACATTTCTTGATTTATGTATTGAACCATCACCATCAAAAAGGCCACTTAGAAAGGAATATATTATTCTTTTGGGAGATCTTAAAATTTGTTGAGGAATTCTTTTAGTAGAAGCATTAACATCTTTTATTTTAAAATTATTTATCCAAAAATTTATAATTTTGGATTTATCAATTCTTGTATAATATCCTTCTTTAAAACCTAAAGGCTTTTTCGTAAGGATATTTGTTTTATAATTAAATTCTTTTTTAAGAACATTTTTTATTTTCTCAATAATATTTTTTGATGTTGAATAAAATCCTATTCTTCCAGTCTTTTTTTCTATCCACCCATCAGATAAAAAAAATCCTAATGTATAAGCAATATTTTCATTTAATCTTTTTCCTGAACTTAATTTTACTTCTTTTTTAATATTAGGATATACACTTTTTAAAACAATATGGTCTCCTTTTTTAAGTTCAGACGCTTTTTTCCATTTAATCTTCAAATCAGAAGTAAATATCTTGAATTTTTGAGATTTTGTAATTGTATTACTAAGACCATTTTCAAGTTTAACTTCAATTAAAGCTTTTTTAGGCATTTCATAAAGATTACTAATGCTTTTGATCCCTTTTTGTGTGTATACTTTGTTTCCTACTTTTAGATTTTCTATAGGTATAAGGCCTTTTGGTGTGTTAATTAATGTATTTTTTACAAAGCACTCACCAACAATTCTAGCTGATTTTTTAAATGGTTTATTAGGAAGCATACCCATTTCATGCATTGCAAAAAGAATTCTTCTATGGACTGGTTTTAGGCCATCTCTTACATCTGGCAATGCTCTTGATACAATAACAGACATTGCATATCTTAGATAAGATTCTTTCATCTCATCTTCTATTACTCTTGCTATGATTTTTTCTTTAGGTTTTTGATTATCTTGATCTTCTTCAATATTTTGATTAGGTTCTTTGTTTTTCATAGTTGTTTTTGTTTTTAAGAACTTGTTTCTACATATATTGAAAAATTTTAATGTTTATAAGTCTTGTGTTTGTATTCTTAGGTTATAGGGGTTGTGTGTTCAGAATTCTTTAGTTTAAGGAAATCAGTATGAGCTTAGATTTAGGTAATAAAGGTTATAATTGGTTGCAAATTTACACTTTTTTAAGAATTCTTCCTAATACTTTGAATGACCGACCGCAATATACGCACCTTTTTACTTTCTTTGTTAAAGACATATCTCTTGATTGGTATTTCATATCATTCTTACATTTTGGACATTTAAGGAGTAGTGTTTTCATTTTTGTTTTCCTCTTTTTTTTGTTGATTAAGTTCTTCATCACCTTCTTCTTCATCAATTACTTCTTGTTGTTTGTCTTCCATTAGTTCAAGGTCTGCACCATCATCTAAGTTTATGTCACCTATTTCTATCTGTTCTTTTTCTTCTTCTTGTTCATTTGTTTTTGTGTTGTCTTCTTTATTCTCTTTATCTTCATCCAAACCAATATCACCCTTATCTAATTTGTCTTGTTGTTCTTTTTCTTGTTTTCTGAACTCTTTTAGTTTTTCCATATTTTCTTTTTTATCAACTAATTCTTTTTCTTGTTTATCTATATCTCTTTTTAATTTTTCTAGTTTTCTTTTAATTCTGTCAGGAATTAATTTTTCAAACTTATTCTGTGCTTTTTGTTTATCATTAGGTAAATCAAAGTATGTAAAAAATCTGTCTGTTAATTTTATTTTGTTTGTTCTACCAAACTTAGTTCTTGATATAAATCCTATCTCCTCTAATTCTTTTAAATGGTCATAAGCTTTGTTAGTTCTAATTTTAATAACATCGCTTTGAAGAATAGGATATTTCCATGCAATTACTGCCAAAGTTTCCATTATTGTTTTACTGATTTCTGTGTCAGCAACTATATTTTGTACTAAAGGCATAAATTTTTCTCTAACAGTTAATTTCCATGATTCTCCTTCATCCATAAGCATTAATGATGAATCGTTTTTTTCATATTTTTCTTGTAATTGATATAGAACACTTTTTAGATCATCAATGTTTGGCATTTGTGTTAATCTTGATAATTCATCTAATTTAATCTTTTTACCGATTGAGAAAAGCACTGCTTCTACTTTTTTTATGTTTTCTTCCATTTTATTTAACAATACTAAAATTGGTAAAAATATTTGTCACCAATTTGTTTAATCTTTTCCTTTTTCATTAATTCTTCTAAATATTTTAACATGTCTTCTTGTTTTAAACCAGTATACTTACAAATTTCTTCTATTGTTCTTCCTTGTTCTTTCAATAAAATTATTAATGAGTTTTTAACCATAGCTGTAAGGTTTGTACCTAAGATTCTATTTTGTTGCGCTAATGATTTGGATAAGAAGTCTGCTTTATGTAATTTTTCTTGGAAATCATTAAATAATGTTGACATTTTGTTTGCATCAACAACCATCCTATTTGGTTCATAAATTTCAATTGAAGAAGGCATATAATCAAAACAAAATTTAGATAAATTACTAAATCCTTTTATTAATAATTCAAGTTCTATAAAAAGGCTGTACAATTCTCCTTTTTCTAATTTTGTTGTTTCTGATATAAATTTTTTTACAATAGTGATTTTATTATCTTCTTTATTAATTTTTTCAAGATATTCATTTGATGATTTTTTAACATGTTCTTCTGGTTTTCCAATTATTTCTAATATAATTTTACAATGTATGTTTCCTTTACCTATTTCTTCTTTAATATTTGTCATTTTATATATATGTTTAAACTGCTGTTTTAAATAGTTTTTGGTTAAAGTTTATATATACTGGACTATTTTCTAAGTATATGGTAGAACATATAGATTTGGTTATCCCAAACAAGAATGAAGTAGAATTTATTAAAGTTGCATCTAAATTAAAATATGATAAATTATGTTTTTTATATGATTCTAAATCCTTTAAAAATGCTGTTAAAGGTATTTTAGATCTTCAAAAAACTACAAAAATCAAATTAAATGTTGGTCTTATTATAAATAAAATGAATAATGTTGTTAATAAATCTAATCTTTCTGTGTTTGATGCTTCATATAAGTCAAATGCTTTAATTAGAAAAGTATTTGAAAGTAGAAATGTTGATTTAATATGTAATCTTGAACTAAATAATTTAAAAGATCATACTCATTTTGTTAATTCTGGTTTTGACCAAGTATTATGTAAGATTGCCAAAAAAAGGAATAAGATAATTTGTTTTGATTTTAGTCAAATTCTTTTAGTTAAAGGTAAACTAAGGTCAAGGTTATTATCAAGAATTATGCAAAATATTAAAATTTGTAAAAAATATAAAGTTGGAACAACTATTGCAAGTTTTGCTAAAGATCCTAAACAAATGAG
>CAXGTL010000017.1:0-24078 GCA_964012725.1 Candidatus Woesearchaeota archaeon | reverse complement strand
CTAAATCACAAAATACATAACAACTGGAATAAGTAAACAACCCATCCCATGCGACCGACTTACACCAAGCAATGGAGGCAACATTCCAATAAAAGTGGCAACAATCAAAACCAAAATCCCATAAAACCCTGCAAACACAAAAACCAAAACAGAAACCAAACTAATTATTGAATAACAAAGTACTTTATAATTAATCTTAGGTATAATTCTAGCAAAGATTTTAGTTATACGCAAAGCTAAAAAAGTTGCAATACAACCAGCAATCAAAGCACTTACTAAAAACAAAATCATCTCAGGCAAAGTAATAGCCTTTACAATTTCCATAACAGCAATAATAGCACCATTTCTAGCTTTTTCCAAAGCATAAAGTGTTGCAATTGAAAAAAGAAAATTAACAGTATTAATTCCACCAATTAAAATCATAAATGCATGTGAACCAATATCACCAACTAAGTTCATTGCAATAATTGCTGCATGTGCACCACCTAAACCAGGCAAAAAACCTGTCAATATGCCTGAAAAAGTAGCAGCACCTAATGCACGGGAAGTTTTTCCAATACCAACATTAATGTCTTCAGTTATTTTTTGTTCAGGAATTTTAACATTATTACTTAAAGACATTAACAATGCACTTGTACCAAATAATCCTGATAACATCGGAAATAATGGTTGCTTTAAATTAGGAAAATTCAAAACAATCAAACCAAGACAACCAGATAATAAAACAATAAACAAGTTCAACATAATTTTCTTCAACTTTAAATCCTTAACAACCATAAAAACAATAACAAAAGCTAACAAGTATCCAATATAAGGAGAAATAAGTTCATAAAGAAAAGGGATAACAGGAATTAAAACAGGAATAAGAAGTAATGTCAAAATAAGAGAACATAAACTACCAATTACTGTTAATTTAACAGCTTCATAACCTCTACCTTCCAAAAGCAATTTATGACCAGGCAATACACCTAATGCAACTGCAGGATCAGGTGCACCTAAAAAAGTAGCAGGGATTGTATCAAGAAAACTATGTGTTATAGACATTGCAATAATAAAAACAGCTAAAGACATAGGTGATGTAAAACCTAAAAAATAACCAGACATATTAATTAAAATTAAAGAAATCAGATTAATGTGAATACCTGGAGTAAGGCCTGTTATGATTCCAAACAGACAACCTATTAATATTGCTAATATAATTTGAATAATCATAAAACAAAGACAAAATCAAATTTATTTAAAGATTGTTGTGATAGAGAAACATTTAAATAATATTAATCCATAAAAGAATATATGCAAAATCATAATGTAACACAAACAGGAACAACAATTTTAGACAAAATAGCAGATTTTATTGTTCCACAACCATTATTAGGGTTCCTAAACACAAAATTGTATGAAAATTATTTTATGTATTTTAATAATTGGTCATTTGTTCACTTTTTTTCAGGAGTTATTTTTTATTTTTTGTTCCCAAAAATGGAATTTAAAAAAAAACTAATAATTTGGACAATAACAAACATAATCTATGAAATAATTGAATTTATATTAGCATTAGGTGGACATCCATTATTTGTAGAAGAATTTGTTGACATAATTTGGGACTTAATATTTTCAATATCAGGTTTGATAGTAATGTGGAAAATAATGAAAATAAGTAAAAATAAAAAACTAAATTAGAACACAACAAATATAATTTAATAAAAAAGATTTATTTATTCTTAAAAACCCAATCAATCTCTTTCTTAGTTAAATGTCTCCATTTCCCAGGCTTAAGATTGTCTAATTTCACAATACCAATTTGCACTCTTTTCAAACGTTTAACATAAAAACCTAATTTCTTAAAAATTCTTTTAACAATTTTGTTTCTACCTTCATGAATTCTAACTTCAATAAGGTTTTTTTCAAGAATTTTAAAACCATCAACCTTAGCATAACCATCTTTTAGTTTAATTTTAGTATTCAAAGGTTCAAGATCTCCTGGTTTTACTCTTCTTTCTAAAGTAACATGGTAAACTTTTAAAACCTCATACCTAGGATGCATAACAAGATTAGAAAAATCACCATCATTTGTTAAAAGTAGTAAACCTTCAGAATTATAATCTAACCTTCCAACCGGAAAAATCCTTTTACCAACACCCAACAAATATTTTAGAATTATTGGTTTTTGACCAGGGTCGTATAAAGTTGTTAATACAAATTTGGGTTTATAAAAAGCAATATATTTTTTTTTATCAAAATTTAATTTTTCACCATTAACAAAAATATTATCTTTATCAAGGTCTGCTTTATCACCAATTGTAATCTTTTTATTATTAACCATAACACGACCTTTTTCAATTAATTCCTCAGCCTTACGCCTAGAACAAAGTCCAGCATTTGAGATTATTTTTTGTACTCTTTGTAACATAAATATTAGAATTTATTTGATTAATTATAAAGGTTTGTATAAAACTTTAACTTTATTTTAAAGTCAAAAGTTTAGAAAAGACCCTTTCTAAAGAATCATCTTCAGAAACCTGTATAAATTCTGAAATTGGAATTGAATAACATTTATCTTTATTATCTTTGGGTTCGAATATAAATCCTCCCTTTAGAATATTAACAATTGGTATCCAAAACCAAGTCCTAAAATGGTACTTTTCACTAGAAATCACATACCATGATTGTAAATTAAAAATCCTTTGTAAATTAACATACTTTTCAACTTCTTCAGCATTAATAAAGAATTTTTCATATTTTACTGCAGGTTCCTTATCTTTAACGTCAACTATAATAAAACCAAAATTAGGAATAAGAACTAAAAAATCAGGCCTTTTTGTCATATATTTTTTTAATACTGATGAAAAAGTATCTAAATCTTGTTGTATATACCAATAAGGTATATTATGTTTATCTAACCATTGTTTATACTTTTGTTCTGCAAGATTGTTTACTCCCAATGTCATAAATTAGAATATACTATTACTTAATTATAAATGTTTTGATTATAAAAAAGAATTAATTAAAAAAAATTCAAAATGTAATTTAATATTTTTTAATAAAGTTTTCACTATTAGATTAATGATTTATATCTTTTTTAAAATATTGAAAAAAAGAGAAAAAACCATGCATAGACAAGATCACAATTAAAGTATGAACAATTGGAAACTGCGGGCTAAATAACTCGCCGAAGCTTGAAACTTACACCCCAGTCCCATCAAACTCCTGTTTTAAGAGAGTTCTACAATGTCTCTTTTCAAGGCAGACTTCGTGCTTAGATGCATTCAGCACTTATCCCTTAACGCGTAGCTGCTCAGCATACCTTATCAGATAACTGATAGACCAGTGGCGTCGAGAGCCAGTTCCTCTCGTACTATGGCTCCCTTCCTTTCAGACATTGAACATCTCCAGTAGATAATATACAAACTGCCTCACAGCGTTCTGAACCCAGCTCACGATCCCTTTTGATGGGTGAACACCCCCACCCTTGGACGCTTGTGCACGTCCAGGTTAGGAAGAGCCGACATCGATGTAGCAAGCCGCGCCGTCGATTTACTCTTAACTCTAAAACATTAAACTAATGCAGGAAGTTCAAACCGAACGAACTGAAAAAAATTATTTGTCGCCTAGAGCTAATAGGAGCTCTCGGGCGCGACAACTCTGTTATCCCCGGAGTAACTTTTCAGTCATCTCAGACTCCCATTAATGAAGTACTGAGGTTCGCTAGACCAAACTTTCGTTTTTGGAATTCATATTATTAAAATTCCAATCAGGCTGACTTTTGCTCTTACACTCTACATCGGATTTCTGACCCGATTGAGTCAACCATTGGGCCCTGTTGATACATTTTCAACAGGATGCCACCCCAGCTAAACTGTCTACCTATAACTGTCCTTTTCCGAAAAAAAGTAAGCAACACGAATTTTGAAGAGTGGTGTTTCATTGACGTCTATTCACGATCTGGCGACCGCAACATAACAACTCCCACTTACACTGCACAACAAAATTCATGCTACAATCATAAGCTACAGTAAAGTTTCACGGGGTCTTCACTTCCCACTGGAGATCCCTAGCCTTTGCACTAGGAAAGAGAGTTCAGTGGTTTCTAGTTGGGGACAGTGGAGATCTCGTTACGCCATTCATGCAGGCCGTCATTAAAACGGCAAGGCATTTCGCTACCTTAAGAGAGTTATAGTTACCCCCGCCGTTTACCAGCTCTTAGGCCCCTTGAAAAAGGCTTTAAAGTACTGGCACTGGGCAGACGTCACCAACTGTACGCACCTTTACAGGCTAGCAGTTGGTTAAGTTTTTGTTAAACAGTCGGACCTCCCTTGTAATTGCACCCTACAATAGCAATCATATGACAACTAACGTAGGGACCCCTTAAACCGAAGTTACAGGGCTAATTTGCCGAATTCCCTCAACTAGATTAAACCTTCACACCTTAGGCTTCTCACCCAGGGGCACCTGTGTTGGTTCTGGGTACGAACACTATAAATTTTTTTTATTTTCTTTTTCAAGGTCTCTAAGCATTAGCTAAATAAATCATAAGATCTACTCATCCCAAATTTAATCAAATTCTCATCATTATAATACTCCTTTGATTTATTTTGGTTGACACAAAAGATAATTTGTGTTAGCTTAGCTAAAAGAGTCAAAAAATAAACTTGCGTCACCGCACATATTATAGTGGTACAGGAATATTAACCTGTTTCCCTTTCCCAAAAAATCTGCTAGATTATTGGTTAGGATCGACTAACCCTTGACTGATCTACATTGTCAAGGAACCCTTGCCCTTCCGGTGACAGAGATTCTCACTCTGCTAAGATCTTACTACCGCCAGGATTTTTATTTTTATCAGGTCCATATCTCTTCACAGAAATACTTCTACCCTAACAAAACACCTATCTATTGATTTCTTTTCAGAACCCTACAGTATCGGTAATCAACTTAGCCCTGTCCATTTTCAAAGCCTATAACCTTGACGAGTAAGCTGTTACGCACTTATTATAGGATGGCTGCTTCTAAGCCAACCTCCTCGCTGTCTTAGGGCATAAACATTCTTCACCCTTTAACACTTAGTTGATATTTTGGGACCTTAACTGTAGTTTGGGTTGTTCCCCTCGCGTGATCAGAGCTTACCCCTGACCACCGTTTCCCGAAATCTTTAGTACTATAAAATTCGGAGTTGGACAAAAAACCGACATCTTTCGACGCCTAAATTCTTAATCCGTATCTCTACATTCATAGTTACTTCATTCGAGACTTGACTACGGTCAAACTTGATAGGAACCAGCTATCACCGAGCTCGATTGGCTTTTCACCCCTAGCCCCAGGTTAGAAGAACGCATGTCCGCAGCACCTCTTCAGGCCTCCACAAGGTTTAATCCTTGCTTCACCTTACCCAGGGTTAGATCGCTCGGCTTCGGGTCATATCCAAATAACTTAGGCACGTTAATACCTTTCTCATTGCAAGCTGCGAAAATTCGGTTTCCCTACGAATACTCTATTAAAGATTATTCTCGCTACTTAGATAAACTCCCTGGCACGTTATTCGAAACGCACGATAGAACTCCAAAGAGCACTATCCCACCATAGCTATCAGGTTTCAGGATCTTTGAACTCCCTATTAAAGGTTCTTTTCAACTTTCCTTCACAGTACTAGTACGCTATCGGACTCAAAATGTATTTAATGTTAGAAATTAATGCCTCCTAAATTCGTGCTTCAAATCCAAAAAACACTACTCAAGATACTACTAAAATCCACTAAGTTATCTTTACAGGACTATCACCTTCTAAGGTACTTCTTTCCAGAAGATTTCAAGTTCCCTAGCTAGGATAAAAAGTAGTCTTATAACACCACATCTTCTTTATGTTTCCATAAAGAATTCAGTTTGCATTGTGCTGTTTTCAGTCGCTCTTACTCACAGCATCTCAATTGATTTCTTTTCCTTCAGGTACTAAGATGTTTCAATTCCCTGAGTTACTCAACCTTAACGGTTTCAAGCTGATGTCAGATTCGGGAATCTCTGGTTCAAAGTGTGCATACCACTTGCCAGAGCATATCGTAGTTAGCCACGCCCTTCATCAACATATTGAGCCAAGTCATCCACCTGATATCATTTAGCCTAAAATGTGATCTTGTCTATGCATGGTTTCATCAACATGATATTAGTGAAAAATAAAAGTTTCAACCCTTGATCCAAAATCTCATGATTTTGAACTGCATTAAATAAATTTAAAAATGTTAATAATAATAAATGGACCCGTCGGGAAATTCAAGCCAAACAATAAAGTTCAAGCATTTTGAACCCGAGACCCCCGCCTTTCTTGTTATAAATAACTAAAATGCAAGGGCGATATTCTACCAGACTGAACTACAGGCCCATAATAAATTTATGAAAAAATATGAGTAAGAATAGATTGAATTATTTCTATAAAATAAATATAAAAATAAAAGGAGGTGATCCATCCGCAGGTTCCCCTACGGATACCTTGTGACGACTTAACCCACCTCACTGAGCTTAGATTCGACTCAATCTAATGACTAAGCCTCATCAAAACCCTGCTCGGTTGATTTGACGGGCAGTGTGTGCAAGGAGCGGGGACATATTCACTGGACACTGATAATGTCCAATTACTAGGGATTCCATCGTCAT
The DNA here is from genome assembly GCA_964012725.1 of Candidatus Woesearchaeota archaeon. Lineage (GTDB taxonomy): Archaea > Nanobdellota > Nanobdellia > Woesearchaeales > CAXGTL01 > CAXGTL01. The sequence goes on along the minus strand of CAXGTL010000017.1, from coordinate 17,437 downwards.
GAGGATGAATTACAATCCTCAATCTGAACTTGGGTAGGGTTTAGAGGTTTAACTTCTCCTTTCGGAGTTGTATCCCATTGTCCCTACCATTGCTGCGCGCGTGTAGCCCAGTGGATTTGGAGCATACAGACCTGTCGTAGCCTGCACCTTCCTCCTTGTTTCCAAGGCAGTCTCTACAGTGTGCTCAATCATTCTAAAGAACTTGTTAGCAACTGTAGATACAGGTCTTGCTCGTTACCTCACTTAAGAGGACACCTCGCGGCACGAGCTGAGGACGGCCATGCACTACCTCTCGGCTTGTCAAGTAAGGTCTTCAGCCTGACTTTCATTCTGCCGTCGCCCCTGGTGAGATTCTCTGTGTTGAATTAGATTAAACCGCACGCCGCACCCCTGGTGGCGCTCCCCCGCCAATTCCTTTAAGTTTCAGCCTTGCGACCGTACTTCCCAGGCGGCGAGCTTAACGCCTTCGCTTCGACACAGCACATCCTCGTGGAATGTGCAACACCTTGCTCGCAGAGTTTACAGCCAGGACTACTCGGGTAGTTAGCGAGTAAATCATCATATAGCAACTTCTGTTTCGCTCGTAATTTAGTAGATTTAACGAATCTTTTACAAAGCTAACTCCAGAAATCAGACATGATTTCTCGTATCTAATCCGGTTCGCTCCCCTGGCTTTCGTCCCTCACTGTCGAACCCGTACTAGTCAGACGCCTTTGCCACAGGTGGTCTAAAAAGGATTATAGCATTTTACCGCTCCCCTTTCCATACCTCTGACTCCTTCCGGTTCCAAGACAAACAGTGTCTTCTGCACGCTGTAAAGTTAAGCTTTACAATTTCACAAAAGATTTATTTATCCAGCTACGGACGCTTTAGGCCCAATAAACGCGGCTCCCACTAGCGGCGCTGGTGTTACCGCGGCGGCTGGCACCAGTCTTACCCACCGCTTATTCACTAAAGTATTTACCTTTAGTAAAAGCCTATACAAAGTATAGGCACTCAGGGTTCCCTTATCACACTTTCGTGCATTGTAAAGGTTTCGCACCTGCTGCACCCCGTAGGGCTAGGGCAAGTGTCTAAGTGCCCTTCTCGGGGCTCCCTCTCTCAAGGCCCCTACTGATCGTAGGCATGGTGGGCCTTTACCCCACCATCAACCTAATCAGCCGCCAACTCATCCTTAGGCATTACTTTTCAAAGAACCTCGTTCCAGAATTGTTCTTCTATCTCATATTAGCCTCAGTTTACCAAGGTTATCCAAGACCTAAGGTTAGATTATTGACGTGTTACTGAGCATTCTGCCGGTGTCCCGAAGGACCCCTTGACTTGCATGGTTAAATCGAACCCTGATAGCAGCAGCCTCCCGCAGGATCAACGGGAATTCTAACTTCTATCCTTTATCGTTTATTTGGTCGCAATTTTTATTTTAATTAGGAATTGTTAAGAACACTTTGTTCTTAATAATTTGGAGATCTATTCTTACTCATTACTTAACTTATGATTAAGTAACATAATGCAACTAGTTTGAATGGGATAGCTCTCGCTAGTTTATAATTTTTCTATATGTTGTCTCGGAATTTGTATATCCGAAATATAGAATAGGCGGTGATTTTTAAAGTAATATATAGAAAAAATAGGTTATTTATAAAAGTATCGAATATTTACTCTTTAAATCCTAATTTTCTTAACTTTATCTTTTAAATATTCATCTTTTAGAATAAAATTAACAACATCTTTTAGTTTATAGAATTTCCTTTTTCTCAAAACATAAATTCTAAAATTATCAATAATAAAATCTTGATATTTTTTAGTAAAAGGTTTTAAAAACTGCCACCCAGAATAAACTAAAGGTCCTGGATGCCTTTCAAATTTAGACAACTTATCTGGATAAACCATATACCAAAAAAAACTTTTATTTGACCATGACCAACCAGAATCCAAAACATTAAAATCATTATTTTCTAATTGGGTTTTTACAAAATCATATGCTTTTAATAATTTACTTCCAACCACATCTTTTTTACTTTGTAATGGAACAACATTAAGCATTATAAGTGTACAATCAAGTTGTTTTGCTTTCTTTTTTATTTCAGTTAATTTTATTTCTTTAGATTTGAAAAAACTTTTACTAGGATTGTGTAAAAATAATCTTGCAGAAAGAATAAACTTAGAAAATTGTTCATTACTTAAAGATGCTGCAATATTTCTATTTGGTTGAACAGGATCAATAATAATTAAAGGACTATGAAGTTTTGCTTTATTTAATCGACGAGAAATATCATGCCGAGAATGATAATAATTTTCAACATCAATGCATTGTTTAGGCCTCCATTCAGTCACTCCTTTTAATAATTTTTTAAATCCACCATAATGAATTGTCAAAACTTCCAATATATATCCTGAAAATCCATTAATATAAGATTCTGCTCCATAAATTCCTTGAGCTTTACAAAATAATTTTGACAACCTAATATCATCAGATAACTTTTTAACATGGCTATTAATCCAGTCAACATGTAAAGGGCTAACATCAGTTACATTTTGAGCATCTGATGGAGAAGTAATATTTAATACAGGAACAACTTCAAAAAGAACACCTTTTTTCTTAAATTTAAAATAATCTCTTGATCCATGAATTTTTTCAGGTTTAAATGATTTAAGAATTTTTTCTAACATTATTGATAAATTTTTTTCTTTATATTTCATATCAAATTTAACAAAAATATCACAATCAAAATTTTCTAAATGAGTATTTTTAGCATATGAACCACCTAAGATTGCTTCTCCTTCTATTTTATTTTTTTTAATTAAAGAATTTATATTATCTAGAACTGATCCTACAGTTAATTTTACTGATTTTTTAGGCAAATTTGCCTTTAATACCCCCTGCAAAAATTTCATTATTATACATCCTATATGATTAATTATATAAATAGTTTGTGTTTTTGGGATTCTATTAACAAGTAGTGAAAGAGATTAAATTCACTAAAATTTATATATAAAAAAATGATATATTTAAATACTCATCTATATTCCAGTAATATATAAAGATTTTCGAATAATATGTTAAAAATTGTTAAAAATGGCTAAAATTATCATAAAAAAACCAAAAAAGCAGTACATTGAAGAATTAGGTAAAGAAGTATCTATATCAAAAAAAAAAGAATATTATGTTAGAGATACTGATAAAGATTTTAGTACCCAATATGGCATTATTAAAAAGTCAGATTTGAATAAAATCGGAAAAGCAAAATCTAATACTGATAAAGAATTTTTCATTTTTCCTTCACAATTTGTTGATGATTACAAACATATTAAACGTTTACCACAAATAATTCCTAGAAAAGATATTGGATTCATAATAACAGAGACAGGTTTGGGCAAAAATAGTGTTGTTGTTGACTCAGGTAGTGGTAGTGGTGGTTTGTGTTTAATGTTGGCAAATATTGTTAAAAAAATTACAACTTATGATATTAAAAAAGAACATTGTGATATTGTAAAAGAAAATGCAAAAACTTTAGGAATAAAAAACATTACAATAAAGAACAAAAGTATTTATATAAAAATTGATGAAACAAATGTAGATGTTGTAACACTTGATCTTCCCGAACCATGGTTAGCTGTCAAAAATTGCATTACAGCACTTAAACATGGAGGGTTTATTATTAATTATTCTCCAAGTGTTCCTTCTGTTATGGACTTTATTTCTGAAATTAACAAACACGATGAATTGTTTCATATGAAAACTATTGAACTTATCCAACGTGAATGGGAATTTGAAAAAAGAAAAGTTAGACCAAAGTCAAAGATGATGGGACATTCTGGATTTCTTAGTTTTGTAAGAAGATTATAAACTAAATTATATAAATAATGTTAACCAAATAATTTAGAAAAAAAACCAGTAACTTTTCCTATAGCTATTTTTTTTGGTTGTATTGCATCATGCTCTTTCATCATTCTTAACAAACCAGAAAGTTTTGAAAGATTATTTCTTATTGTTCCAGAATGTGGCCCAACAGAAAAGAAATTTTTACTTTTAAAGGTTCCAATTTGAGAACTTAAATCTCCAATTATTTTTATTAAATCATCTTTAGATGGTGATGCATCTAATAATGCAAAATTACTTCGAATATTAGTATAAATACTAGGGATTTCACCAGAATTTTGGAAAAACTTTATAATCATACCATGAGTTACAGAAAAAATATTTTTGGCTTCAGTTAATAATTCTTCAAATGTTACACTTTGAACTTCATCTACCATATATACTTTTGAGGAATACTTATATATAAATGTTTTTAATTAAAAAAAAGAATATACCACAGTATAATAATCTTTATAAAACTGAATATAACAAATAATTAAATGCAAGGTAGCAAATATAAAATAAGAAATAAATATTTAGATGTTAACCCTAAAACAAGTATTCTTAAAATTCTAACCTTTTTTACACTTATAACAGCAACAAGTACTTTGATGGCAAACTGTCAAAATATTGGTGATAAAAGAACTATTACAAGAGGAGCAGTTGCAGGAATAATCACAGACAAAGTTTCAACAGAAAATCAAAACAAAGGAAGGATTGTACCATATACAGGATCAATTGTAAGTATAATTACTAACATAAATAATACACCACATAACAAACCTAATAATGAAATAAATACAACAACAATATTTAATAGACATACAGAAAAACTTTATGACATTCTTAAAAGAATACAACAAACACAAATAGATCTCCCATTAAGTTACCCTGGTCTTGAAGATGACCAAAGATATGTAACAAATATGGAACTAGATATTCCTGCACATATGAAAATGCATAACAATGTTATAACAGGAGTAAGTGAAGGTGAAATTGATGAAGATTTTAATGAAAACCAAATCATTACAGAATTAGTTCAAGGATTAAAAATATCTCAGGAATTAAAAAAAGTTCCAGAATTACAAAAAAAAGAAAAAGTGTTGCCTAAGAAAAAAGGTCCAATTAAATTAGAAAACAAATTAGAAAACCAATTACAACAAAATGATTTATTATCAAAAGTAGGGTTTAAATTATGTCCAACAAGTAAATATGGAAAGATTATAGAAAAATGTTGTTATGAAATTGTTCAAACAGCAGGAGTTGTTAAAGAAGTATTGTCTTTAAGTGTGTTCTACAAAAATAAATTTACAGGATTAATAATTTATATGTATGATTCTAACATGGACGGATTTGTTGATTACTTTGCTTATACTTCCAAATCAAAAACAAGCCAAGGTTTGAATTTTAAAGAAGCAAGATTAGATTATTTAGATGAAGATTCTGATTTCTATACAGAGATATTCAAAGATTTTCCTAATTTATATGATAGAATAACTGACTTTGAAAAAGATGTATCACTTTTAATTGATGGTTCTGTAATATTAAGAGATTTTAAAAAAAAACATGATATTGATACATTAGTTGATAATTTTCAACCATATGAAGAGTTTCAACCATAATAATACTTTTCATCAGCTTTCTGTTCCCTGTCTTTGATTGACTCAGGTTTGTTTGCCCTTGGTCTTCCAGACTCAGGATCTCTTCTAAATGTTAAGTTAAGATCTTTTAAGAATTTATTCATACCTTCTTGCATTGAAAATGGTCCATGTATTACACCGTGTACTGCAGGTTTTCCATCAAAAACAATTAACCTGTGTGATAGATAGTCAATGAATAATAAATCATGATCTACTATTAAAGCAGTTGTTCCTTTGTGTTCCATAAAGTCTTGTATTAATTTTGAAATTATTAATCTTTGTTCTACATCAAGGTATGCAGATGGTTCATCTAATAAATAAAGATCAGCTTCTTGTGACAAACAATGTGCAACACTTACTCTCTGTAATTCTCCACCACTTAACTCATGCAATTTTTTATATTGCAATTGTTTAATGTTTAAAGGCCTTATTAATTGCATTTTATAATTATCAAATGCTTTTTGTAAAAAGTTAATTACCAATTCATCAGATTTTGTTTCCAAATATTGTGGTTTGTATGAAACTTTTACACTTTTATTAATTTGTCCTTGATCAGCCTCAGTAACACCTGCTAAGATTTTTGCAAAAGTTGTTTTACCTATTCCATTTTCTCCCAAAATGCCAACAACTTCTTGCCTGTTAATTATTCCAGAGTCTGCTTGGAGATTAAAGTTTCCTAATTTCTTTTTTATATTTTTCCACTCTGTTAAAACAAGATTTCCTTGGACTTTATCAGTAGCATGTTTTGTAAACTTTATTTCTTTATCTCTGAATCTAATGTTTTCTTCTTTTAAAAACCCTGATAAGTAAACATTGATACCTGCTCTTGTAGATTTTGGCATTGAACAAATACCATAACAAGTTTCTTTACCATACATCATATGTACTAAGTCAGTTAAGTAATCTAAGATTATTAAATCGTGCTCAACAACCATGACAGCTGTGTTTTCGTCTGCTAATGATCTAATGAATTTACTAACCTTTATTCTTTGTTTTATGTCTAAGTAAGATGTTGGTTCATCAAAAAAATAGAGGTTTGCTTTTTTTAAAACAGTTGCTGCAATTGCTACTCTTTGCAATTCTCCACCACTTATTTTTTTAATATCATTGTCTAAAACATTTTTTAGGTCAAGTTTTTCTATGATTTCATTTAGTTTCCCTGTTTCATCAACTTTTTTGAGAAGATCTTTTACTTTTCCATTGTATGACTTTGGTATCATATCAACTTGTTGTGGTTTGTAACTTATTGTTATTTCTTTTTTATGTACTTTTTCAAAATAAGACTGAGCTTCTGTTCCTTTGAAGTAATTGATTAAGTCTTTGTATGTGCTTTCTGTTTTCAGATTTCCAAAGTTTGGTTTTAATAAACCAGCAAGAATCTTTACAGCAGTTGTTTTACCTATTCCATTCCTACCTACAATCCCTACAACTTTGCCAAATATTGGTATTGGTAATTTAAAAAGTCTGAATCCATTTTTACCAAACTGATGTATTGGTGCTTTGTCAAGTGCTTGCGGAAGATTAATGATATGCACTGCTTCAAATGGACATATATTTTGACATATTCCGCATCCATTGCAAAGTTCTTCATCAATTTGTGCTTTATTATCTACATTAATTATACATTTTTCACCCATTCTGTTTACAGGACACTTCTTTAAGCAAAGTTCTGAGCACTTTGTTGGGTTACACTTTCCTTTTTGTACCACTGCTATACGAGTCATAATATATAATTATAAAGTATGTATATAAAAAACTAACCTTTATAATATAAAAAACAACAAAATAATCTATAGCAATAATTGCTGCATGTGCATTGCCAGAACCTGAATGGTAACAACATACTGTTCCTGAAAAAGTTGCATTTGGTAAAAAGGTATATTAGAAGTCCTAAGAAAATTGCAGTTGAGATATAAAAAACTAACCTTTATAAACAACATTAAATCCCTCTTAACTATGCTCAAAATCTTAACAATAGGTAAAATTGACAAGAAATACATTGGACTTGTTAATGAATATGCTAAAAGAATAACAAAGTATGACAAGGTTGAGATCATTGAATGCAAAACTGAAGAAACTGCAATCAAATATTCAGACAATTGTTATAAAGTTGTGCTTGATGAGTTTGGAAAAACATGTGACTCAACTATATTCTCTGCTTTGTTAAACAAAATTAATATGGAACAAAAGAATATTTGTTTTATAATTGGCCCAGGTGATGGTTTATCTGAAGATATTAAATCCAGTGCTGACTTAAAGTTAGCTTTGTCTGAGATGACACTTCAGCATGACATTGCTATACTTGTTTTGATTGAACAATTGTACAGAGCATTTACAATAATGAAAGGAGAACCTTATCATAAGTAAAGTATCCTTCAAAACATAAATATTTATATATTTAATAATATAATTTTTAATAATATGAAAATTATTCATGGATTAACACAAGATGAAAAAGAGAATACAAAGATTGATAGAGAAGATGTTCTAAAAGAATTATATGAAAGAAGAGAATGTGGAGATGACATTGAATCTAAGATAATGGCACTTAAAGATGAATTATATGAAAAAAGTAAAGAAGACGATATCAAAGTTGATAATGTAAGAACTGCTACTGGAAATGAAATATTAACACACAATAGAGAAGATTATCTAGGATCTTTAGAAGATATATATTCTGCAAGGTGTCATTTGTTAAAACTTATTGGATATAGAAAACATAAGAAATTTGAATCAAATCCGAATTTGCATTAATAAGTAAACATTTATATACAACCTTATCCTTAATTACAACTAATATGACAAAAACAAACCAAATATGTGAAAACTGTGCAATGTGGAAGTCTCAAGGTGATAAATGTTGGTATCATTGGGAAGAAAAACAAGTTTGCACACAAAGGATGGAAATGCCAGTAGAAGTAGAACAGAATAATGTTAGTAAGATAATAAAAGAACAAGTTTAGAAAAGATTTTCTAATAAATAAACTATATGTGCACAAATAAAAGAATTATTTCTTTTTACTGTGCCCATAGAACCTTACTTGATCTATGACCAATTGTAACATTTTTGCAGTATATCTTTTATAATCCTTATTATCAGCAATATCTAAAGATTTATAATATTCTTCTCTTTTTTCAAATGGTATAAAGAACATAGGAAAACCTTTTTTCATTAGAATATAATTCATAACTGTTCTAGCAGTCCTACCATTACCATCTTCAAAAGGATGTATCCATGTTAATTTTGCATGAATCAAAACAGCTAATTCAAAAGGGTGTAGTTTATTTTTATTTGCACTATACCACTTAAATAGATTCAACATATGCCTTTTAACTTCAGTATGAGATGGTGGAACATGATTTGAACCAAAAATTTTCACATCAAAAAATCTAATTCTCCCTTCATAAACAACACCTGTATTTTTAGTCAGAATGCCATTGATTTTTTCAAGAAATTTTATATTTAAATTACCTTTATAATTTTTAATATAATCTAAACATTCTTTTCCATTTATAGCTTCATTATAATCTTGTGCTCTAACACCTGAAGGAATTACTTTATCTTTCAAAATTAAAGCAGTTTGCCTTAAAGTTAATCTATTTCCTTCAATAGCATTGCTATTATATGTAAATCTAATTACAAAATCCTTGTCTAGCTTTTCTTTTACATTTTTAGGAATATGTTTTAACCAAGCAACATAACTTTCTTTTAAATCTTGAAGAGTTTCTGCATCACTTTGTGAAAGAAACGAATATTGTGATGTTTTAATGAAAGGTTTTGCTTTGTTTTCTATATCTTTAAGAAATTTACTTAATTGTTTTTTAGAAGGTTTTTTATCACCTAAAAATATTCTAATTTTTTTCCATTTATTTAAAGAAATCCTGATATTCTTAGTTAAGTAGTAATATTTCCTATCACCTTGTTTTATTGTTTCAATATAAGTCATATAATTGTTATATGTGCACAAACTATTTAAATGTTTCGGTTATTTGTGCCCATATAAAAACTATTTCTTAACTTTAGGCACTCCCCAATGTTCAACTGCTTTCTTCAGCTCAGGGAACTGTTTACTAGCTTCTTTCAATGTTTTCCCACTCAAAGTAGCATCTACTGCTTGCCTAATTGCTTTACCACCAGCTCTTGTACCATCTGGATGTCCATGACAACCTCCACCGCATTGAATTACAATATTATTGCCCATGATTTTCATTAATGGAGGTATAATTCCAGGATACATGCCACCAGAACAAACTGCAAACACTTTCTTTTTACCGAACCAATGTTGTTCTAGCATATGATTTTTTTCAGATTGTTTACCAATAATTTGTTTTTCAATTTCTTCACCAATATGATAAACTTCTTTTGCACTTCCTTCCATTTTTCCAACAATTGCTCCAATGTGTAACTGATCAACACCAATTAATCTAGAAATTTTTGCAAGAGTTAACATTGATATACCGTGCTTAGGATTTCTAGTAATTGCACCATGCATTGCTCTGTGTGCATGCATTACCATGTTAAGTTTATTATCATAGTTTCTTAATGTTTGCAAAGCAGCCCAACCAACAGTTAAGATGTCAAGCATGAAATATTCACCACCATGTGCTTTAATATAATCAGCTCTTTTCTTCATTTCATCAGTTTCAGCTGTTACATTTGCCATGTACATCTTTTTTTCACCAGTTTGTTGCTCTGCTTTATCTCTAAGCTTTAGTGTAAGCTTAACTCTTTTTCTAAACTTGTTAAAACTCATTGAAGAAAGATTTTCATCGTCTTTAACAACATCTAAACCACCCATCCATGATTCATATGCAACTTTTGCATGCTGTTTTTCATTTAAACCAACTTTTGGTTTAACAATTGTACCAGTCAAAGGTCTATTTTTTATTTTTAATAATTTTCTAATACCTTTAATACCATATTTTGGACCTTTGAACTTTTTCATGATAACTTTTGGAAACCTAATATCCATTAAACGTAAATTATTGATTGCTTTCATTCCATAAATATTACCAGCAATTGAAGAAAGTATTTCTGGCATGTTCCCTGCTTCAAATAATTCATGAGGATATGCAATTTTAATATATTTTGTTAATGGATTTATGTAAAAAACCTTGGGTTTTAACTTTCTTGCTACTTTTTTGTTCATAGTAGAAATAGTTGTCCATGTTCCTATGGAAGATTCACCTGCAATATGTTCGCATGCTTTCTTCAGTGATAATCCTCTTGCAGGTTCAGTATAATACTCTGCAATCAAGTCTTTAGAAGTTGGTTTATATTTAAGATCAATATAGTCTAACATTTTATGCACCTCTTTTTCTTCGAAAAAGAGACCAGCAAAAACTTGTTTTTGCGCTGCCTCTTTTTTTTGTTTTATATGTTATTTATTAAATAATTTAATTATAGTATTATTATTAGAAGTTATATATATAAATGTTTTGGAAAAAACCAAATAAAATAAAGAATAAAATAAGAAAAATGTAAATAAAAAAATTAAAATAAAAAACTATTTCTTATTACCAAAATAAAACACTTTCTCAACAGACACATCTTCTGAATTATAACCGCCTTGCTTAGGATGTGACTCTTTAGGTTGTTGTTGTGATTGTTGTTGTTGTTGTTGTTGTACTGGTTCTTGTTGAGGCATACCTCTAGGTTGTTCATCAACTTCAATATTAATTTCTTCAGAACCTTTTGGCACAACCATCATATCACCTAACTTTGCTTGTTTTCTTTTCAAATCCTGCATTGCTGATTCTATTTGGCCAACCCTTGAATGATTATCTTGCAAATGTTTTTGAAAATCCTTTAACATCCTTACAACATATTCATTATTTTTAGCCATTGCTTGTTGCCATGTCATTCCTGTTCTTTCATCTCTTCCACATTGTTGTTGTTTAGGTTGTTGTGGTTGTTCTTGTTTTTGAGGCATTGGTTGTTGCTGTTGTACTGCTTTACTTGATTCAAAGTCTCTACTATGTGTTACACTAGCACCTTCGCCTAACATCTTTGTTGCTTTTTGCACTGCTTCATCAAAAGAACTAGCCATACCATGAGAAATAAGCTCTTTAGCCATTTTATTTATTTTTTTAATATCTTCAACATATCCCATCTTTTTCACCTATTATATTTTATATTTACTATTGATATTATATAATTTTTTTTTATTATTTTATCATACTATTTATATAACAAATACTAATAATTCATATATAATTGTGGCCTCATCATATATAAAGATTATTATGATAGAAAATAGATAACATCTTTATCTTCTTCAACAATCTTATCAACATTAAAGTTTTGATTAATTAATTTAGAAATCCTATCAAAACTATTACTTTTCTTTAAAATACTCAACACAAACCTATCTTTACCAACCCTTTTTATTTCTTGCAAACCTTTTTTTATATTATTAAAGTTGTGAACTGCTGTAATGCTAATAACTATGTCAAAACTTTTATCTTTGAATGGCAATTTTTCACCAACACCTTTAACAAAAACTTTATCAGGAAACTTAACCTTTGCAATCTTTAATAATTCAACAGAAGGATCAATACCAATAACAACACAATCAAAATCAGAACTAATACCAGAACCACATCCAACATCTAATAATTTATCATTAATATCAACATCTAAATGTTTTTTAATGATTCTTAATTTATTTAACTGTTCATATTTATGAAGTTCATCATATCCTTTAGAAGTTGTATCATAATATGTTTTTGTCATTGTGTATATGTATAGGTATAATTATATCATGTTGTTGGCCTAGTTGAACCACATTTTCCTTCAATATTAAAGTACCTTGCTTGCTGTGATGATACTATAAAACTATTACAGTATAATAAAGCAGGTCCACAACCTGATTTCACATCTTTCTTTTTACCATATTTACAATAATCAAGTGAACTATAAGTATCTTTTGTTACATCTATAGGTTTACTAAACGCTGTAATTCCACAACAACTTGATTGTTCATTATTCATGCCTTGTATTCTTTGTAAATAACTTGATGAATTAGAATAATAAAAATAAAAATCTTTATTAACATATTCCTTTAATTGTATAATAGAATCATCATCACTCTGTTCTATCCAAATATAATCATCAGTTGATTCTGTCCCAACTTTATATTTAATTCCTTTAATATTATTAACATGACCTTCTATTAAATTAGCACTTGGTGGTGCATCTGCAGGAAAAGTAGCAATGTATGCTTTAACTTTTTTATCAACAACCATTTTATCTCTAAGTCCAGTAATATCAAGCTGTGTTTTAATTAACCTATCCTCATTTTCCCATTTTGCTAATCCAGCATCAACTTCAACATTAACTTTTAGGGTAATATTAATATGCCAAGGATCTTGTTGTGTTAATTTCAGACTATTAGGAACAATTTGAATTTTAATTTCCTCAAGCATAAAATGTTCTTTAGATAATTCTTGTACTTCATTAATTAAATAATTCCAGTTTTTGTTTGCTAATGATAAAATTATATCATCATTTTCTAATAATTTACCAGCTTTCATTAACTGAAGAAAATTAGATTCATAACTAACACTACCATCATAACTATGTGTAGCAATATAATCCAGTGAATTATAAACAGAAACTTCTGCAACTTTTGGAATATATACATCTAATAAATATTTCATAAGATCATCAACTGTTGTAACTCTTGTTTTTACAACTTCTATTTCATTTCTAGAAATGGAAATGTTTTGAATAGTCAAAACAAAAGCAAACAACATTACAATAAGCAAAGCTATTAAAGACAAAAACATACATTTTTTATTAAATTTTTTAAGATTCATACCTATCTCCATGTAATTGCTTCAACAACATATGGCCCCCACAACATTTTTTGATTAGTGTTTGTATCATGTATTGTTCCAAATATAATTTTTCTTGTTCCAATCCTAACCTTTGTTTCATTTGGAGTTGTCCCAAGAATACTTTGTTTAGTATATAATGTAATTTCTTCATTACCTCTATAAACTTTAAAACTAAATCCAGAAGAATCAGGAATAATATTATTTGTAATGTTTTGCACTAAAGCACCTGCTCTTTGTTTATTTTCATCTTCATCAAAAGGATCATCATTAAAAGAATAAGTAAGTTCTCCAATCTGTTCTAAAATGGTATTATCTGTTTTTTTAATAATGTCGTCTGTAATTAATTTATAAAAATAAGGATAATCATCTACAGTAAGATTGTCTATACTAGTTGTAGATAAAACATTTAATATATCTTCAGACAAATAATAAGTTGGAGTTTCAATTGGTTGTGTTGTATAAACATAGAATATAAGAAAAATACCAGTTAATAAAATACTAACAGCTGCAATCGCATCCATAGAAAAAAAATACCCCTTCTTCTTCATTATTATTCCTCTTAATTATATTGTCATTTATTCCTTATTATTAAATGTAATAGGATTTAAATCCGTCTGTGCCGTGGATGCTATTAATGCTGAAAGCATTCATGGCATGGCCAGATGGAGCTTTGTGAACATTAGTGAACAAAGCGTAATAGGATTTAAATCTTATTCAATAACTTAAATCTTAATTCCACACAACAACTCTTACTTTTACAGGTTTGCCTTTGTAAGTAGCAATCTTTGTCATAGTTATCACATTTTCAGCATCATCAACTGTAACTTTTGCAGATTTTCCTTGAACACAGTTAGCTTCATCCCAACAATCATCACACAATATAACAAGTTCGTCATGCCTAGGTCCAGCTTTAATAGAACTACAATCATAACAAGTACAATCAGAATTACCTATGTCATCACAATAAATCCAAGGATAATCTACTCTTCTTTGTCCCCAACAATCATCACAACTACATCCTTCTCCTATTTCACATACATCATTATCATTTATACAAGCAGTTCCTTCTACACATTCACCACTTACACACATTTCATTTGGTAAACAAGGAGAATCTATCCAACAATTATCACAGTTTTCTCCATAATCTTCATCAATTTGATAATTACCACATTTATTTAATTCAAATGTAAATTCTTGATCTTTACAATATTCTAAAGTAGAATCTCTTGTTTGTGTTACAAGACCTGAAGAACTTGCATTAATAACATAAACATTACCAGGATCAAGGTCTAATAAATATGTACCATCCATAGCTGTTGGAGATGATTTTACTTCTAATTGTGTTTCTTTATCATAAGCAACAACAGTAGCTGCTTCAATAAACTCACCTGTTTTTTCATCTTTCATAGTCCCATATACTTTTGTTAATTCAGACCTACATATTGTAAATAAGTCTGAGTAAGCAACCATATCTAAAAAAATATCCTGTTCATTATCATCTTGACCTTTAACAACAGCTATTGGTTGAACCTTAAGTCTATATTGCATGTACTTTTCTTCTAAACCAGTAATATTCCAAATATGTTCAAAATAACCTTCACTATTGTCATTATCTTCATCTTGATACTTTCTATCTAATTTTTCAGTTTTAGATATAACAATTTCCCATGGAGGTTCTTCTTGATCAACATCTGTATAATCAAGTTTAAACCTTAATATTTCATCTAAATCTTGTTCATCTTTTGTCCAATAAATTGGTGATGAATCACCACTTAATATTTCTCCTTCATCTGGATAAATTATTTTAAAACCATTTACCATACAATCAGGATCAACATTCATACATTCTTCAAAATTAGGTGAAGTAAGAGGACACATATCATCTGATACTTCATTACAAGCACACAAGCCTTCATCAGTACATATTAATCCATATGAAACTGTTTCACCACAAGTGTCTCCAACATTACAACCACAATCTGGATCAAATGCTTCACAATCTTCATTACATACTCCATCTGGTTCTTTATGATCTTCACAATCACAAACATTACCCAAACCATCTGCATCATCATCTTTTTGATCAGGATTAGTTATTTCTGGACAATTGTCACAAGTATATTCAGGACTAATATCACTTGCATACAGATCTGTAAATGTACCTTCTGGCATTAAATCATTATCCATATCTAAATATTTACAATCCCAACCTGGACCAAAACTATCTTTACTATTACACACATAAAAGATCTTAGGTTTTGATATAATTTCATCACCATCAGAATCTTTAACTTTTGTTTTAATAAAATACATTCCATCTTGTGTAGATATATCTTCTGATAAAGTAATTTCTCCACTACATTTTAATTCATTTGTATCTGCACCTGTTTTAGTAAGATCTAAATCAGTCATAAATGTTGATTCAAGATTTTTATCTGCATCTAATTTAAATATACTATATTTACAACTACTTGCATCCCAAGTATCACCAACACCTGTTATAAATTTAAATTCTCCAACATTAATTTTAGTAATTTCTGAATTATAAAATGCTCTGTCTAATTGATATTTAGTTGTTTTTTCTATTGGTTTAACAAGTATGTCAAATGTTGGTCCATTTACATAATTGTCCATTTCATTTGATGCTCCGTCTTTAGACTTAGCAGATGTTGTGAATCCTGTTTTATCTTCAATGTTATTGGATTCTGTTTTTACACAGTTCTTAATCCAACCTGTTTCTCCAGAACTTAAATCAAATTTACATTCACAGATCAATGGTTTGCCTAAAGCATCTTTAACATTATCATCAGGCTGAGCTATAATATCAAATGAATCTCCATAATAAACAACAACTTCATTTGTTCCTGAATCCTCAACCATTCCTTCAACAGCAATTGTAGTTAATGTTGGTTTTGTGTTTTCATAGATTTGGTGTGTGAATGTAAAATCTTCCTTTTCTGATGTTGCAACATAAAAAATAGTAACAGAATATGATTTTCTAGATTGTGGACTAGTATAAGGATCACAAGTGACTTTTATTTCAAATGGACTAGACAATGCATTTTTATTTTTAATAATTGCATATTTAAAAGTTGGTGTCTCAAAAATAAATTCATCATTGTCAATATTACAATTGTTTATAAGATTATAAGGGAATTTTGATTCATCAAGATTAGATAAATAAATCTTTAACCCCTGAACACCAAAACTACCTGATCCTGAAATTTTTATAACATATTTTTCTTTCATATGTAAATTCTTTTGATGTTGTATAGTTATACCTTTAAATGAAACAGATTGATAATCTGGAACAGTTACACAACTATTTGTCCAATCTATTAATCCACAATGATTTTCTTCTCTACATTGAGTTTCAGCACAATCAATTGCATTGTTTCTATTATTATCAACACCATCATCACAAATTTCAGAACCACATGTTTCTCCTTTTGCATTTGTTTCTCCAGAACATTCTGAATCAGCACAATCAATCAATCCATCATTATCATTATCAAAATCATCATCACAAACTTCTTTTTCTGAACACCATGCACCATATAATGTACCAATCATTCCACCACAATCATCATCTCTACAATCAACACCAGATTTTAAATCATTATTAGCACCATCTGCACATGAAAAATAATTTATATTCTCAATATCTGATAAACCATTAAATCCAGGAATTCCACATGACTTGAATCTGTGTTTACAATCAGTAAAGTCTGATTCTCCTAAATAACCTTCAAAATCATCCTTACCATCTTTTCCACCATTATAATCATTATCAGTACCATCTTTACAAGCATCAAATCCATTTTTATCATTTACAAAATCATATAATTGGAATTCCCAAGGGAAACAAACTTCATTTTCATTATCAGGATTAATTTCACCAAGACAATCTTCATCTTGACAATCAACTCCATTGCCTGTTTTTTTATAACTATTAGTATTAGTATCCCATGCCCATGCATCAAGATCATTATCTAATCCATCAAAACATAGAGATGCATCTTCTTCACCTAATTCATTTAATAATTCATTCATAGAACAAGCATATTTTTTACCATCATATGCATATCCTTGA